>JAZGCT010000025.1:0-4027 GCA_036477085.1 Thermoplasmata archaeon
ATTTCATTGATGCTGGCGCCGACATTCTGACCGTTCATGTGGAGTCCGATCACCACCCTCACGAGACCATCAAGCGGATACATGATCTAGGGAAGCAGGCTGGAGTAGTGTTGAATCCCGGCACGCCCCTCTCTGTTGCTGAAGGTTTCATCAGTGAGATCGAGATGGTCCTCATCATGACCGTGAACCCGGGCTTCGGCGGACAGAGCTTCATGCCCGAGGTCGTCCCCAAGATAGCCAAGGCGAAGGAGTTCATAGAGAAGGAAGGGCTGTCGGTGGACCTAGAGGTGGACGGGGGGATAACGTCGGAGAACGCCTACGAGGTCGCCTGTGCGGGGGGAAACATCTTGGTTGCGGGATCTTATGTGTTCAAGGGAGATCCCAAGGAGAGGATAGCTAGTCTGAAGGACGCCTGCTCACAATAGAATCGATATCCTTATTATGCTGAAGTTCTCTCTCAAAGGTCACATGGAAAGACGCCGCGAGTTGCTATTGTTCGTCATTATCACGTTTCTGATACCGGCATTGCTGGTAATGGTAGATATCTTCCTGATAACCGACATTCTCTTGACTGTCTTCGCGTTCATCTGGGTAGGCTTCTGTTTGATTGTTCTGACTCCTTCAGTGAGAGGGGATTAGGCGCAATCACAGTCCCAGCATTTTCTTCATCTTCAGAGCGTCGTCGTCCTTGGCCATCGTCTCAAGAATGAGCACTATGTCGTACTCCTTCTCCTTGAAGACCGATAGTCCCGGATTATAGTCAGGCTCACCCTGGCCCAGGTCCTGATGTTCTATCTCTCCCCTGTCCCCGTACCTGATGCAGCTGAGATGGCAGTGCATGACATCCTTGCCGAGTTCTTCGTACTTGGAGAACACGTATTCAAAATCCTTTTTCGTCTTGAGCCCTCCTCCCAGCCTTGCGTGATGATGGGCCCAGTCAACCACCGGGATCGTACCCTCCACATCCTTGCACATATCCACAATGTCCTCAATTGTCCCCCAAGCGCTTTTCTTTCCGGTCACTTCCAGGCCAAGAAGGACGTTCCAATCCTCCCTCTGGATTCTTCTCAGCATGTGCTTGAGCTGTTTCCTGATATTCCTCTCCACCACTTCCTTCTTCATTCCGTGGTAGAAACCCGGGTGGAACGCGATGATCGGCGCTTCCATGATGTCGCACAGCTCCGCCACCTTGTATATCCAGACGCGGCTCTTCTTCACAGTCACCTTGCTCTTTGAATTGAGGTTGATGTAGTATGGAGCGTGGGCCGAGAGCCTGATGCCGTTCTTCTTCGCTTCTTTTCCAATTATCTCAGCAGTCTCCGGTTTCGTATTCACGTGGTAAACGAACTCGACCTCCATGGCGTTGAGCCCTCTTTCTTTGAGGATACTCATGCTCTCTCGGGTCGATTTGGCTCCCAGAGGTATGCCGGCGGGACCAAGGTAGATCATCGGAATCACAACTCCTGAAATGTCCATAAACCTTTGCTTCGTGGGTCAGTTTTCGCATAGCCAGATTCTTATGTCCGTATACGCCCACAAAATCCAGAGCTCCAGAGGGACAACCTTTTTAGGATACCGCGATTCTCTCGGATTGGGGTAGAATGGAGATAATCAGCATTCCTGTCGAGAACCCTGAGAACCTGAACCTGGTCATCGGACAGACTCACTTCATAAAGAGCGCGGAGGACCTGTACGAAGCATTCGTCGGGGCGGCACCTTCCATGAAGTTCGGTGTTGCCTTCTGCGAGGCATCCGGTCCGTGTTTGGTTAGAGTGGAGGGGAATGACGATTCTCTGAAGGACTTAGCAGCCAAGAACGCGATGAACATTGGAGCCGGCCACTCTTTCATAGCCTTCATGAAGGAAGGTTTTCCTCTCAACGTCCTCAACGCGATCAAGAACGTCCCTGAGGTGTGCAACATCTTCGCGGCCACGGCCAATCCCATTGACATCGTCGTGGCGGAGAGCGAGAGGGGCAGAGGGATCATCGGGGTCATCGATGGAGAACGGCCCAAGGGCATTGAGACCGAAGTGGATGTGAATGAAAGGAAGGAGTTCCTCAGGAAGATAGGATACAAGTTGTGAGCATGTTGATGGAAGTGGAAGAACCGGAAGTGCAGGAAGGATCTTCAGAGGAAGAACCCGAGCCCGGTGAACCCTTCGATGTTTCGCTCGTTGCCAAAGCCTTGGTTCTTTTCGGCCTTTCCATACTGGTCATCTACCTTGTGCTGAGATACCTTGCTGTCACTACATATGCCGATTCGATGTGGATGGCCACTTCAGTGCTCCAACCCGGCGCGTTTGAGGGCGTGATTGCCGTTGTGGTCATCTTCACCTTCTTCGGGGCTATCGCTTTTCTGATACACATGCAGTTCATGAAGCTGGCCCTCATCGCAGAGGAGGTGTTGGGGGGTGAAGGTGCGGAGTTCTTATCTGAGGAAGAAGCAACAGAGTCAAACTTGAATAGACCTTGATGTGTTGAACTTCGGAAACTGTTAGGATTATGATATGAGCACAAGAAATGAATCATCTTAACACCAGGACACTCACGATTATCAAATAATATACTGAAACGAAAAGAATCTTATACACAGCATTCATAGATTGGAAACCAAGAAAACACATTTTCCCCAACGGAGGTTCCAACTTGCAGGCTACAATCCCCGAGGAGGCACAAGAAGATACTAGGCCAGTGGAGAGTTTCATATCTCCGCATGGAATAGATGTGGAGGACGCCAAGATAATCAGGTTCACGTACAAGAACCCCAGGTCAATGCCGACCATCTGCACCATCCTGGGCATCCCCATCGCGGAATGCCACAGGCGGATAAAGAAGCTTACCTTGCTGGGATTGATAAAGCGCTTTCGGGTCTCTTCCTCACTCGCAACTTCGAACAATAGAGGAAAGGTGTTCTACTCGGCCAACACGGACAAGGTCGAGGTATCAACCGTTAACAACAAGACCCGGGTCACGCTAAAGAAGATCAGCGTTCCCGATGGGTCCATCTTCCAGTTCGCTTAGGACCGTCAGCCCTTCTTGGATTCAAATTTTGCGAATTAAGAAAGTTCATTTATTGCCCGGGGCTCTCATCCTTCTGTTGTTCAGGAAATCCCTGAACGATCCCGTAGACGTTGCCGTCACTGTCCTTGATGTGGGCGTACCACCCTACTTCAGGTATTTCGGTCTTGGGAACATCAATCTCCGCTCCCAGTTCCTGTGCCTTCTGAAGGTACGGCTCAATCTCATCCACATCCACATACACGGACGGCGATTTGCCTGGCTCTACCCTGTCAACCTTCATTATCCCCCCACCGATGCCCTTAGGCGTGGTGTAGATCATGTACTCCTCTCCCCAGGATTCGAACTTCCACCCGAACAAGCCGGAAAGCAGTTCACTGGTCTTCTCCAGGTCCGTGGTGGACCACTCAATATGGCAGAAAGCGTCCTTCGTCATTCTCTACCTCCAAATCCCCCATATGATCTGCCTATATATATGTCCTCTACAAGGGGACAGGTGAAAGTGTTTACAGATATAGATACTTAACCAAGATTGTAAGCCAGTGCCAGGATGATCACGAAGATCACCGTTTGAGCAACGTCTCTGTAGCCTATCTGGCGGACCTTCAGTGGCTTCTCGTACCTATGGCTCACGGCCCAGAGGGCTTTCGCTGTAACGGGAACGAATGCCAATGGGGCAAAAAGGGGGAGCACTGGGATCACCGTGGAAGTCAGCACGACAATTGCCAGTGCAAGGAGATGGAAGAGTATCGAGGGATCGCCGTGTTTCATTCGCTCTCCAACTTGTCCTTGAGTGGCCTTCTTCGACCTCACAAGATAACGGACGTGGTAGACGTTGCCGGCGAAGAAGAGCAGGCACATGATGTATAGCCCACCAGTCTACAGTGAGAGGTCTGCGGATGCAACATATTCCGCCGCTGGCGCGGTCAGGGTCAGACCCATTATGCCAGTGATTTCCCCGCCAACTGTGAACTCCCTCTTCTGCCGACCGAAGATCAGTGTCAACACC
>JAZGCT010000026.1:0-4522 GCA_036477085.1 Thermoplasmata archaeon
CTCGACCTTTTCGGCGATGCTCACGTGGGGGAGCCCGAGAAGGAAATCCAAAGCATCCTTCCCGGCGCTGGTCCCAAAACGGTAGGCGAGCAGATCGATGGTCTCCACCAGGATCTCGGTGGGAACGACGATGGAATCGGAACTGCTGACGTCCTTCACCGCCCTCTCGTGAAATCGATCCTCTTCGGAGAAAAGGGCATACAGGGCGCTCGTGTCCGCGACGTGCATCACGCCTTTCTCTCCTTGAGAGCCTCAAGGCGGTCCCGTCCCAGGAGCTCGTCGTGTCGAAGGGAATCGTCCGGCATCCCGCCCTTGAATGTAGGAAGTCCTGAGAGGTCCACGGGGCCTCGCCGCCTTTCCAACCGCACCACGGCCTCGGACCCGGGGATGAGCCCCAGCCTCTTCAGTTCGGCCTTTCGGATGCGGAACCCGTAGGAATTGCCCCACTTGAGGATCCGTACCCTGAGAACGACCTCGTCCTTCACCATGTATAACCCTATGATTATACGAGTATAAATCACTTGCCGCCTTGTTCAGACCCCAGCTGGATATGGGCAGGGTGGAGCATACGTCTGTCCGTAGGAAGGTGCCAGGTCACCGAAGTAAGCCTCCTTGTAGCGCCCGGAGAGATCCCGAAAGGGAGTGAGCAAAGCAGTCGTCCAGGTTCATATCAACCCCGCGCCGTGCAATAGAATGTGGTTCTCGACCACCCTGTCGTGGAATACCTTGTCCACCCTTTCCATTCTCTGCCATTCGTGAAGCTTCAGAACCAGCGGGCGGATCTTGACTCCGAGCTCACTTCCCACCTCTCCGGAAAGCGATGTGAATGCGTTCTTGTTGCCCGGTGTGATCATCAGGAGATCCATGTCGCTCTTCTCATCATATTCCCCTGTTGCGTAGCTTCCGTAGATCGCAATGGATATGATGCTCTCGTCCAGGTGGAGGGATCTTTCCACAACTCCGTGGGCGAGGATTCTCACCAGGGTGTAAGTCACCTTCAGGTACCTCGCGAGAGGCATCTCGTCATTCAGTCTGTAGAGATGCGCCAGACCCTTCTCTTCCTTGTTGAGGAGTTGCCAGGACCCGAAATACCTCACCGCATTGCTCACGCTTCCCGGGCTCACATCGATCTTGCGTGCTAGCTCGTTGACATGGAACGCCGTTGTAGGATGCTTCAGGAAGAATGCGAGGATCTTCCAATCCACGTACTTCTCAAAGAGTTCAATCATTTGAATCACCGTTCAATGAAATGAATGACCGTTCAATACAAAAAACTATCGTTCATCGAAACTGCAAGCCGTGCCACGACGAGTTCACTCCTTTTCCTGAGCTCCCTGCGGGGGGGTTTGACCTCCCTCGACCTGGAGATGAAGCGCTTGACCATCTGTCTGGCAGTTCCAGTTCTCATCTCGGACCGTGCTGATACCAGGCCCTCTTGGTCGATGAAGTGCGCCTCTATGGGGAGGAGGGCCGGCTCAGATGCGGATGGGACGGCTTCCTTCTCGATCTCCCAGGGGACCACAGAGACAAGAACGATACGTGCATCCTTCCTCCTGCGGGACATGGTACCCAATCGAGGCACTACTTGGAGATCGTTTTGACACCAGGGAAAAAATATGAGAACGGGTTCGCGAAAATTGAACCCGTTTCGTTGTGGAGGGATGTTCTCCGTATCTTATTTCTCGTTTTGGAGGGATCTTACGGAGAACGATACATAATGTGGCGTCCCATGTAAATAAAGGTTTCCATCGATGAGTTCCGTTTCCCGATGGCGTTATTTTCCCAGCTCACCCTGCCACCTCTTTGATATGGACTCGCACATGTGTGTTTTGTTGTTCATAGATTAACAGAACTGCAAGTAACGGGGAACAGAAGCATATGAATCGTTGCATGGGTCCACGATCCCGTAGAGCGTTCATCGGCGATGGGGGGGCGAAGAAGCACCAGGACAACCTCTGCGTCAATCACTTCTGATCATCTGGATGGGGGTCCTCAAGATCTACACACAGAACGGGCAACCGGTCACCAAAACCTCACTTGATAATGTCAGATCACTAACCGTCTGCGAAAGATACTTACATGTGCAGGTTTGTATGTACTCCGGTATATCCCCGCCATCGTTCGTGAGGACGATGGTCATATATGATCTGATGAACGGAGAGGTCCATCGTGTTTTTGACAGTACGGATGGGCCCCAGACCACTCGTAATATGTCCAGAAACAAAATACTTATATCCATATATGGATATATCTATTCATAAATGAAATACATAAGTAAACCTCAGAACAAGTTAGAGAAGGATGTCCTCCAGGCGATAGAAGATCACTTCAGGGCCAGATCTCATGACATAATCCCCCAGATGAGGATAAGGACCTGGAAGCCCGATCTGATCGCCCTGAAAGGAGAGGATCTGGTGATAGTCGAGGCAAAAGGCTCTCTGGGAGATGTCGACAAGGCAATTGCACAAGCAGCGGCCTACACCATTGACGCTACCTTCACCTACATCGCGATCCCCGTAGCAAGGCTGACGAAGGATCTGGAGCGAAGGGCGGATGCCCTGGGAATAGGAATCATCACGGTCAACGATCATGTGCGCACGGCCGTTCAGCCTCAGAGGAAGTCCCCAAGGCCTTCCCTTCTGAAGAGAGTTCAGGCATCTCTGGAGAAAGGACCTGGTACCCCAGAAAGAAAACGGCCCAGAGGCGGGATACCTTACGACAGGTTCTTGAAGCACAAGGAGGTGATCGACGTCCTCTTCTCGGTCCCGGGAAGAAGGTTCACCATTCGTGAGGTTTCCAAAGAGGCTGGCTCATCTTACGCGACCACCTGGAGGCTCGTGAACGCCCTCATCTCAATGGGAGCCCTCAGGTCGGAGGTGGTCGGTCCGAGCAGGCTGATATCGGTCAACGATGAATCTCCCATCGTAGCGGATCTGAAGAGTCTGAAGGAGATGGACTTGCTTCCCCATCGAAAGGTCGCGGAGCGCTTTGCCGAGCTCGTGAGCAGGATACCGGACGTGCAAAAGGTAATACTCTTCGGGAGCGTTGCAGAGGGAAGGGCGACCGCGGACAGCGACATCGACGTCGCAGTTGTGATGAAGAGGAGGTCCGAGAAGGCGATAAGAGAGGTACACGATTTGGCAGCTGACATCCAGGACGAGACGGGCATGAAGTTGGTTCCCATCCGGATTCTGACAAAGGAACTTGAGTCCGACGATCAGCTGATCCGGTCGCTGAAGAGGGGTGTTGTTCTCTTTGAGAGAGGTTGAGGAGGCCAAGGCCTGGCTCGCTGGGGCGAAGCATCTCGTGGATGTTGAGAGGAGCAGAGAGCGGTTCACGGTGGCTGTGGCGATGTCCATCCATTCCATCATAAGGGCGAACGATGCCTTGACATTGAGATTCCTGAAGCGAAGGTCCACCAGACACGAGGACGCAGGGATGCTGTTCAGGGAGATCATAAAGCAGAGGAAGATCGATATGAAGTATGCTGGACTGAGGAAAGTGTTGGCAAGGGCAATCCCGCAGAAGTCTTTCTACGATTACAAAGGGGCAGAGGTCGGCAAGGAGGAAGCGGAAAGGTGGGTGAGAGAGGCTGAGAGGTTCATCTCTACCGTGGAAGAGATTCTTGGTGTTGGAGGCTAGAAGGAATCGGCGGAAGATGAAAAACCATTAAATAATCAAATGTCCATATTACATTCGGAGATTACATGGAAACCGCCAAGAAGGTCGTCCAGACCGAGCTCGAGGCCGAATCGTACAACATCCTCAAACAGGTCGTGAAGAAGAAGGGAATGTCCATCAAGGACGGAGTCAGGCAGGCGGTCAGGGACTGGACCTTGAGGGAGTCGGACATGAACAACGACCCATTCTTTGACACGTCAAATGTTATTAAGGGAAGGAAGGTTACCGACGCCGCCCGAGTTGATGAAACACTTTACGGGGGGAAGGACGAACGGTAGCCGTATTCTTCGATTCCAGCGCCATAGTCGCCAGGTTGCTGAAGAAGGACGCCAAGCACGAGGAAGCGGTGGATCTGTTCGAGCAAATGGTCAAAAGAGAGCTCCCTTACTCGAAGTTCTGCACCTCGAACTATGTGGTCGATGAGGTGGTGACGTTCATTCTCTATCAACAGGGTCATGGTGAAGCGGTCAGGGCCCTGGAGATCTTGAGAGGATCCCCTTTCCTCGATATTCTGCACGTTTCCGGGGAGGTGGAGGCGGGATCGGACAAAGAGTTCAAGAAGTACGAGGGCCACAGGATCTCGTATACCGATTGCACGACAAAGGTCCTGATGGACATCCACGGAATGGACACGGTGTTCAGCTTCGATATGGATTTCGAGATCATGGGCATGCAAAGGATACCGTGAGCATCTCTTGTCGAAGGACCAGGCTACAATTGGAAGGACGTTCAAAGGTTCATAACCAGTAACTCGGCAACATCAGGAATTGCCGTTTCTCCATCTTCTTCGGAGGTATTGACATTGTCCTCAGAATTCGACAAACAGAACGGACGACCTGTC
>JAZGCT010000027.1:0-3173 GCA_036477085.1 Thermoplasmata archaeon
TACAGAACGATATTCTCAAGGAATACATCGCCCAGAAGTCGTACATCTTCCCGCCTGAACCTTCCATGAGACTCATAGTCGACACATTCGAATACGGCTACAAGGAAGTCCCAAGGTGGAATACCATCAGCATCAGCGGATATCACATCAGGGAAGCGGGTTCAACTGCAGTGCAAGAACTGGCATTCACCCTTGCGGATGGAATGGCCTACGTGAAAGCTGCGGTCGAGAGGGGACTGGACGTTGACAAGTTCGCTCCGCGGTTATCATTCTTCTTCAACGCTCACAACGACCTCTTCGAGGAGATTGGAAAATACAGAGCGGCCAGGAGGATATGGGCCAGAGAGATGAAGGAGACCTTCGGAGCAAAGAATCCGAGGTCATGGTGGATGAGATTCCACACACAGACTGCAGGAGTATCACTAACGGCACAGCAGCCCCACAACAACATAGTGAGGGTCACACTCCAAGCATTAGCGGCAGTTCTTGGAGGGACGCAATCGCTTCACACCAACTCCATGGACGAGGCACTGGCACTACCGTCTGCGGACGCCGCAAGGATCGCTTTAAGAACCCAGCAGATAATAGCCCATGAGAGCGGAGTGACAAACACAATCGACCCCCTGGGCGGCTCATACTTCGTGGAGTGGATGACCGATTTCATGGAGGAAGAGACTTACAAGTACTTCGACAGGATCGAATCATTGGGTGGAGTGATACCAGCAATAAACAAGGGCTTCTTCCAGAGGGAGATAGCCGACGCGTCTTACAGATACCAGAAGGAGATTGAGGACCAGCAGAGGATAATTGTCGGCGTAAACGAGTATGGCACCGAAGAACCGGTGAAGATAGGGCTTCTGGAGATGGACCCAGAAGGGTACAAGAGACAGACCGAGCGGCTGGAAAGGATCAGGAAGGACAGGGACAAGAAGAAGCACGAAGAGGCCATGGACAGGCTGATGAAGGTCGCTGAAGGGGATGAGAACGTCATGCCAGCCATATTGCAGGCAGTTCACGCTGACGCTACTTTGGGAGAGGTCACAGGGGTGTTCCGAGAGGTGTTCGGAGAATACAAGGACCCGGCGATATTCTGAGGGATAGGATGAAGAAGATACGAGTTCTCATTGCGAAACCCGGTCTGGACGGACATGACAGAGGAGCGAAGGTGGTGGCGAGAGCGCTGAGGGACGCTGGCATGGAGGTCATCTACACCGGCCTGCATCAGACGCCTGAGATGATAGCCGAAGCTGCCATCCAAGAGGATGTGGACGTCGTTGGTCTTTCGTGTCTGTCTGGCGCTCACATGACACTGTTCCCGAGGGTTGTCGAACTGCTCAGAGAGAAAGGGGCTGGGGACATACTGGTGACCGCTGGTGGGATAATCCCGGACGAGGACGTTCCTAAACTGAAGGAAGCTGGAATATCGGCTACGTTCGGACCAGGGACATCACTGAAGGAAATCATAGAATTCCACAAGAAGAACGCGGGGAAGTAATTTGGAACTCGTGGATAGGTTGCTCAAGGGAGACAAGAGAGCGGCGGCGAAGCTGATCAGCCTGGTCGAGAACGAGGATGAGAAAGCCGCTGAGGTTCTGAGGGAACTGTACCAGCACACCGGAAAGACGCACATCGTCGGCATCACTGGCCCTTCTGGGGTCGGTAAGAGCTCATTGGTATTTGGACTCACTAAGGTGATCAGAGAGAGGGGCAAGAAGGTGGGCATCGTTGCGATAGACCCAACCTCAAGGTTTACTGGTGGCGCGATTCTTGGTAACAGGATTAGAATGACAGAGCTGAGCACTGACGAAGGCGTTTTCATGCGGAGCATGGGTACGAGAGGCCATCATGGCGGGATAGCTAAGGCAACGACTGAAGCCGCAATGGTCCTGGATGCGATGGGGATGGACGTCGTCTTTGTGGAGACGGTCGGTGCCGGTCAATCACAGTCCATGATATGGGAGTGCGTTCATACTTCGATACTCGTGGAGATGCCTGGCATGGGAGACGAGATACAGGCTTTGAAGGCCGGGATACTGGAGATAGGCGACATCTTTGTGGTGAACAAGGGGGACAAGGAAGGCGCGGACCAGTTGGTGAAGGAACTTGAGTCCGTTGCGGAGTACAAGGCCATGGAACAGAAATGGAAGCCGCCGGTTCATGTTACGATAGCCACAGATGGTCAGGGAATAGAAGACGTGGTCAACAGCATTGAGGAACATCTAGAGTACCTGAAAGAAAGCGGTGAGTACCAGAAGAGGGAAGAGGAGAGAGCAAAGGGGGCATTCACTAGGACGGTTCAGGATCTGCTATTGAAGAGGGCCTTCGCCGGCGAGGGATCAAAGAAGAAGTTCGATGAGCTTCTTAGAGAGATAATGGACAAGAAGACGGACCCGTACAGCGCTGCCGAGAAGTTATTGGAGGACTAGAGGGGTCAATTTGAAGGAACCTGTTCTCAGCCTAAAGCTGGCAGACCCAGAGACGGGTCTTTTGGCGTTCATAGTGGTCGATGAGTTCGTTGACGGGATAGCCGGAGGCGGAATGAGGATGACGCCTTCTGTCACAGAGGAGGAAGTCAGGCGCCTGGCGGAGGTAATGACCCACAAATGGGCCGCCATGGGAATTCCTTTCGGCGGAGCGAAGACGGGTATTGTCGGGAACCCGAATGATCCGAAAAAACAGGATATCCTCAGAGCCTTCGGGAAACTGGCCAGACCGTTACTTAGTACATCTGTCTTCACTGGTTCAGACATGGGGATATCTTCTGATGAGCTCGGGGTGGTCTTTGAGGAAGTCGGGATCGATACCATCAATCTGGTGCTGAGGCATCGCGGGATGGAAGGCAAGATAAGGGTCCTGGATGACGTTCGGATCTCGAATTTGGGGGGAGAGGGCTTTGAGGATCTTATAACTGGATGGGGCGTAGCGCAGGCAACGGAAGAGGCCTGGAATCTGATGGGGAATGACATCGAAGGAGCCACGATCTCGATCCAAGGGTTCGGTGCAGTGGGAAAGAGCACCGCTCTGTTCCTTGATGGGGTAGGCGCGAAGGTGGTGTGCATATCGGACGCCGAAGGCACGGTCTACAAGAAGGATGGATTGGACGTTCAATCGTTGGCTGACAATCAGATTGAGGGAGGCCTTGTGAACCGGAAGAAACTGCCCAAATCGGTGAA
>JAZGCT010000028.1:0-8952 GCA_036477085.1 Thermoplasmata archaeon
GCATCCGTGAGACCAACTGAGGCAACGGCTGGATCTGTAAAAACCGCACGCGGGACCGAGGAGTAGTCAATCTTCATTCCCGTGCCTTTGATTGCGTTTTCTGCTGCTATGTATCCTTCCTTCCCGGCGACGGTTTCCAGCATTGGCGTGCCCACTACGTCGCCTGCGGCAAAGATAGTCGGGACGCTCGTTCTCATTTCTAGATTTGTCTTCACAAATCCCTTCTTAACTTCAACACCTGTAGTCTGCAAATTGAGGCCAGGAGTGTTTGGCGTTCGTCCCGTGGCTAGAAGCAAGGACTCTCCTTCAAACTCCTTCTCTCCTTCTGAAGTCTTCACGCGGACGATTTTAGTGCCTCCTTTTCTTTTGACAGAGAGTATCTGAAGACCTGTGTGAACATCCATGCCCTCTTCCTTCAGATAGCCCTCAAGTTGTTGGGATATTTCGGGTTCGTGCTCCGGAAGAATCCTTGGACTGCGCTGGAGGAGCATCACCTTAGTCCCAAGACGCTGGTACATCTGAGCGAACTCAAGACCAAGAGCGCGACCTCCTATCACTATCATGCTCTCTGGTTGCCCTTCCAAACTGAGAGCCTCGATGTTGGTGAGGTAATCGACATTTTCTATTCCATCGATTGGTGGCACAGAGGTGGAGGATCCGGTTGCGATGATGAATCTCTTCCCCTCGATATTCTGACCATTCACACTAACCTCTTCCGAAGAAAGGAAGCGTCCCTTCCCTTTCAGGTAGTCAACATTCACCAACTGTTCCAAGACTTGGGCGTATTTCTTCTCTCTGAGAGACAGAACCAATTCATCTTTCCCCTTGATGAGCTTGTCGAAATCAACGGTAACCGTGGATTGGGGTGTGATAGAATCGAACTGAGGATTGTTCATCTTATGAAGCGCATCTGCAACGGAGAGAATGTGTTTGCTCGGAATACACCCTACGTTGACGCACGTTCCACCCAGTTCGCCGGAGTTTATCATTAAGGTCTTAGCACCCAGACTGCTCGCACGGATCGCTGCACTAAAAGCGGCGGCACCACCTCCCAGTATAACCAGTTCATATCTCTTCATTTCAAACCCTCTTTGTTAGAATGGCAGTTAGTTCATTTCTACTTTGTGTTTCTTGGAAGTGAAAAAGATTGAATGCTCGCAGAGAAAGGAAAAATGTGGTGTGACATCGACCATCTCCTTTGCAGATGCCACCTCAGGATGACAAGAAACGTTGTTTCTCGTGCTCTATCAATAGGTTCCGAAACCAATCCCGTACGAATATCGCCGCGTCCATCATGACTTACTGAGGGTCCACTTCAAAGCCTTTTAAGGGAATATGCAAGCTCAAGTTCTCCTCATTTGACGTGTAGAATCGAGCTAGAATCCCCACGGGAGCATCCCCATTATATCGATGTCAGCATATGTGCCCATCATTCACCAAATATGATGAGTTTAAATATCACCGTCATATTAATTCAGGCAAAGGCGAACTGACTTCTAGAACCGAGGAGGTTTTGAGACCATGGCAGCACCCCCAGTTGTCCAAGCACGGAATCTTCATAAGGTGTATGACACCGGTACAGTGAAAGTAGACGCTCTCAGAGGCATCGATCTGGACATTCACCAAGGAGAGATGGTTTCCATCATGGGCCCATCTGGATGCGGCAAGACAACTCTCCTGAATTGCCTGTCCGGGATAGACGACCCCACCGAGGGCCAGATCATCATCGAAGGTCAACCCATCGAAGGAATGTCGGACAATCAGAAGACCGAATACCGTGCCAAGAGGATCGGATTCATATTCCAGTCGTACAACCTTCTTCCCGTACTGACCGCGGTCGAGAATGTCGAACTCCCCTTGCTCTTGAGCGGCATTAGGCTGAAGGATGCAAGGAAGAAGGCCCTCGAGGCCCTGAGCTGGGTAGGACTCGAGAAATGGGAATCCCACAGACCGTCCGAGCTTTCAGGCGGTGAACAGCAGAGGGTGGCCATCGCCAGGTCCCTCGTCAATCACCCCGCGATCGTCTTTGGGGATGAACTGACCGGCAATCTGGACGAAGAGACCACCCACCAGATCATGGAACTCGTCCTCAACCTGAACAAGAAGAACAAACAGACCTTCGTCATTGTCACGCACGACGCCGCTGTCGGAGAGATGGCCCATCGGGTTCTGAGACTGAGAGATGGCCTCATCGAGAGAGAATACGTACCGATGCCTGTTGGATGAGACCATGGACTACACGTTTATCATTGTTGTCATAGCTGTATTCATAATCGTCGGAATCCTAGCACTCAGGAACCCATTCCTCCGAAAGATGGCGGCCAGGAATCTGGCGAGGAGAAAGGGGAATACGGCCATCGTCATTGTCGGCCTACTTATCGGAACAGCGATAATCACGTCCTCCTTCGTCATGGGCGACACTATGGGTTTCGTCTTCGAGAATGCCGTCAACCAGCAACTTGGGGAAATAGATGAACTGGTACACACTCCAGGCGGCAACCAATCAACCAATGAGACCGGGCTGTTCTCTTACTTCAATCAATCATATTACGACGACCTCGCGGACGCAAGAGGTTTAGGGCAGTTGCCCAGCGTTGACGGTCTCTTACCGATGATCTTCGAGACTGTGCCGGTTTTCAATCCTGCTAGCCAACTGGCCGAGCCTATGGCCAATCTGTTCGGGGTGGATCCTGGAGCCAGCCAAGAGCTGGACGCCCTTCGTGATCTGGCAGGCAACACAGTGGATGAGGAAGAGGTCCTCTCTCACCCTGGTGATGTCATCATCAACAAACGCTTGGCTGAGAGCATTGAGGCTGAAGAAGGGAGCTTCGTTTGGTTGTACTACACCATATTCAAGTTCAATGCCTCTAATCCTCAACAGCCCGATGTCATACTTGAGACCGAGGAGCTCCACGTTTCGGTGATTGTCAGGAACGAAGGTAAGGCCAACTTCCTGTTCGGTAGCAATCTCTATATGAACATCGACAAGGCCCAGCAGCTGTTTGGGAAAGAAGGCCAGATCAATCTCATCGCTGTTTCCAACGTAGGGAACGTTGAGACCGGTGTGGAGCTCACAGATTCGGCTGTCGCCGAGATCGAGAGCGTCCTGCAGAGCAACGGAGCTTCGCTTCTCGAGGTGGAGGCCATAAAGAAGGACAGCATCGAAGCGACAAAGGAAGCGAGCGAGATGATGTCCGAGGTATTCTGGCTGATGGGGTCTTTCACCATCATTGCTGGAGTCATTCTCGTCATCAACATCTTCGTCATGCTCGCCGAGGAGAGAAAGCCAGAAATGGGAATCTCCAGGGCAATTGGGATGAAGAAGTCACATTTGATTCAGGCCTACATCTTCGAGGGATCCGCGTACTCATTGGTGGCATCCTTCCTGGGGGTATTTGTGGGTCTGGGATTGGCCTATGTGATGATGACGGCTCTCGGGTCGATATTCGGCCAGGCGGGCCTGGAGGAGATACTGTTCCATTTCGAGGTGGACAGCCTAATCATGGGCTTTACAGTGGGGGTCTTCATAACCTTCATGACGGTCCTTCTGGCATCGTGGTTCATAAGCCGCCTCAACATCGTTCGAGCGATCAGGTCCATACCCGACCCCATTCGAACCAAGCCCTCCATTAGATTCCTTGTTTTTGCCGTCTTTCTAGTCGTTGTCGGAATCCTCTTGACACTGCTCAGTCTGGAGTCAAAATCGGCCTCCCTGTTCCTGACCGGACCCTGCCTGCTCTTCTTTGGCGTGGCCATATTGGGCACTTTGTCCGGACGCCCGAGAATAGCCTATTCAGCGGGAAGCATCGCGGTCCTGCTGTGGATACTGTTCCCGCATAATCTGCTGGAAACCCTCGACATGGAATCCGGAATGGAGATGTTCGTGATTTCGGGTATGTTCCTTGTTCTGGCCGCCATACTCTTGCTCATGGTCAATTCGAGCGCTCTGCTGAAACTTCTCACGAAATTGATGTCCGGCCGGAAGAAGACTCTGCCAGTGCTGCGTGTCGCGCTGTCCTATCCCATGAAGAAGAAGTTCAGAACCGGGTTGACGCTTGGAATGTTCTCACTCATCATCTTCACCGTCACCGTTATTGCCATGATCTCCAGTTTTCAAGCGAACAGTGTCGACTCCACCTATAGACAGGAAGCTGGTGGATATGACATATTGGGCTTCTCGAATCCCTCGACTCCGATCCTTGATTTGCCTCAGGACATTCCCATCAAGCCAACCTTGGCTAATCAGTTCGATGAGATTTCCAGCTTCAATTTGGCACGGGCACGCATGTACGTCAAGGAAGCAGGGCCGGACGCGAGCATCACGACCAATATCTACGGAGCGGACGACTCTTTCTTCGAAGACAATGATTTCACTTTCAAATCCATCATGAATGGCTATGACAGTCCAGCCGATGTTTGGGCAGCTGTCAGGGCAGATCCAACTCTAGTCGTCTTGGATGGCAGCTCGTCGATGGAGGTGGGGTTCGGACCTGAAGTCATCGTCGGTCTCCGCTTGGGCGTCGGGGAGCAAGTCATCGTTATGACTCTGGATGGTTCTGAGGAGAAGACCGTAATCGGAATCCTCGACCAGACTTTCTTCTTCTCCGGGATGATCACCTCGGACAATACCGTGAACGACCACTTTGGCTTCCGATGGCCTTCGATGTACTTCTTCACTGTCAGCGACTCCAGCACCTCCGATGCCAAGGCCCTGGCGAAAGACCTTGAGAGGGAGTTCTTAATGAACGGGATGCAGACAATAGTCATCAGAGAGCTGATCCAGAACTTCCTCAATATTGTCAGCTCGTTCATGAACCTGTTCCAGACTTACTTGGGATTGGGGTTGGTGGTAGGAATAGCTGGATTGGGCATAATCACCGTGAGAAACGTGGTGGAAAGGACCAACGAGATAGGGGTCATGAGGGCGATCGGCTACACGCGGAAGATGATCAGGAACACGTTCATCATGGAGGTATCTTTCGTCTCGATTCTTGGAATATCTGTTGGGGTTCTGCTCGGTGTCGGTCTCTCTTACTACATCTACGGTGACTTCTTCGGAGATGCAGGGACATTTCTTGAGTTCTTCAATTTCATACCCTTCGCGAACATATTGTTGATAGCGATTATCACTCTGGGTTTCACCTTGCTGGCTACGGTGTCGTCCGCATTCAGGGCGGCTAGAATCATACCCGCTGAGGCTTTGAGGTTCAAAGAATAGGGATCATTCTGCCTTGGATTCCGGTTCTGAGATTTTCCCACTGGCTGCTGGAACTTCCTCATCTCTTCTCATCGCGATTTCTTCTTCCAAGGGCGCAACATCGATCTCGTTCTGCCGGGCCGCCTCCAAAGCCAGCACTGCAGCTCTTGCCGCTTGGATCGTTGTGAGGAATGGTACACCCAGGTCGATGGCGACCCTCCTCATCATGTGCCCGTCCCTCCTGGCTCCCCATGACTCGGTGGGCGTGTTTATCAGCAGATTGATCTTGGACTCCCTCATCAGACCTATGGCAGTCGGGGCTTTCTTCTCCTCGATCTTGTTCACTGCTGTGACCTCTATTCCGTGTTCCCGCAGGTGTCTTGCAGTCCCGAGCGTGGCATAGAACTCGAAGCCGTATTCGGACAGTTTCTCGGCGACTCGAGTTATCTCTTCCTTGTCCTCATCCCTGACACTGATGAACACACTGCCCTTGAGAGGCAGTTCATTGCCTGCAGATATCATCGCCTTGTAATAGGAGATCCCGAACGAATCATCCAGTCCCATTATCTCGCCGGTGGATTTCATCTCCGGTCCCAGGATGCAGTCCACACCCTGGAGCTTCTGGAAAGAGAACACCGGTGCCTTGACCGCAACCCTTCTTGTCTCGGCCTCTCCAACGTAGCCCAGTTCCTTCAGCGTGTATCCCAACGCCACCTTGGTCGCGATCTTGGTCAGCGGAATTCCTATCGCCTTGGAGACGTATGGAACCGTTCTGCTCGCCCTCGGATTGGCCTCAAGAACGTACACGATCCCGTCCTTGACAGCAATCTGGATGTTTATGAGTCCTTTGATCTTCAGGCCTCTGCACATCTCGAGTGTGACCCTTCTTATCTCTTGGAGAACATCTTCGTCAAGGTTCTGGGAAGGAAGGACACAAACAGCATCTCCCGAGTGGACCCCGGCTTCTTCCACATGCTCCTGTATACCACCGATGAAAACATCTTTGCCGTCCGATACCGCATCCACGTCTATCTCTATGGCATGATCGAGGTACTTGTCCACCAGGATTGGGTGTTTGCTGGAGATCTGGGTGGCCTCGTTGACGTATCTCTTTAGCTCCTCCTCATTGTAGACGATTTCCATCCCCCTTCCACCCAAGACATAGCTGGGTCTTACCAGAACCGGATATCCTATCCTCTCTGCGACCTTTTTCAGTTCCTCAAAAGAGAAGCCAGTTCCCGCTTCGGCCTGATGTATGTTCAGCTTCCTCATCAGGGCCTCGAATCTCCTTCGGTCTTCTGCGATGTCCATCGAATCCGAGCTGGTTCCGAGGATCTTTGTCCTGTACCCATTCTCGTCAAGCGCCTTCTGAAGGGGAACTGCCAGATTCACAGATGTCTGCCCACCTAGCTGGAGTATGACTCCCTCGGGCTCTTCCTTCTCGATGATGTTTAGGACGTCTTCCAGTGTGATTGGATCGAAGTAAAGCCTGTCAGATATGTCGAAATCTGTGGAAACCGTCTCGGGGTTGTTGTTGAGCATCAGTGCCTCGATACCTTCTTCCCGCAGGGCCTGGATGCCGTGGACGCAACATGTGTCGAACTCTATCCCCTGACCAATCCTGATGGGTCCGGCGCCCACAATAAGGACCTTTCTCGCTTTCGTCATTTGGATGTCACATTCATCCTCGTAGGTGGAGTAGTAGTACGGGGTCACCGCCTCGAACTCGGCGGCGCATGTGTCCACCATCTTGAACGTTGGCTCTCCTCTCTTCTCTCTTATCTCTCTTTCTTCGGACTTGGTGACTTCTGCTATGTGAGCATCACTGAATCCCATTCTCTTGGCTTCGTGAATCAAGGACAGATCGATGCTCAACCTCCTTTCCATGTTCAGGATGTTCTCTATCTTCTGCAGGTAGAATATGTCCCATCCCGACACCTGGGCGATCTCCTCGAGATCCATTCCCCTTCTGATCGCTTCTGCAATTGCGAAGAGCCTCTTGTCCGTCGGATGTTTCAGTTCCTCCAGTATCTCTTCGTCGGTCATGTCCTCGGTTTCCAACCCGATCTTCCCGATGTCCAGTGACCGTATCGATTTCAGTAGGGCTTCCTCCACCGTCCTCCCTATCCCCATCACCTCTCCGGTGGATTTCATCTGCGTACCCAGCTTCTTGTTGACAGTACGGAACTTGTCGAAGGGCCACCTGGGTATCTTGATCACAACGTAGTCCAACATTGGTTCGAAGCAGGCCGACGTCTCAGAGATGATCGGGTTCCTAATCTCGTCCAACGTTAGTCCGACACCTATCTTCGCGGCGATTCTAGCTATCGGATACCCCGTCGCCTTTGATGCGAGAGCGGATGATCTGGACATCCTCGGGTTAACTTCGATGACCCTGTATTCCCTCGTTGTGGGATGGACCGCGAACTGTATGTTGCATCCACCTTCTATCTTCAAAGCCCGAATGATCTTCAATGCCGCATCCCTCAACATCTGGTGCTCTTTGTCTGTGAGCGTCTGAGCTGGGGCGATGACGATGCTCTCACCTGTGTGAAGTCCCATGGGGTCTAGGTTCTCCATGTTGCAGATGGTGATGCAGCTGTCTGCAGAGTCCCTCATCACCTCGTACTCGTATTCTCTCCAACCTAGCACACTCTCCTCGATGAGGACCTGGTTTATCCTCGAATAGACCAACCCAAGACTTACAGTCGTCTCGAGCTCCTCTTCATCATGCGCAATCCCGCTGCCTGTTCCTCCTAAGGTGTACGCGGCCCTGATTATCACTGGATATCCGAGCTCCTCGGCGGCCTCCTTTGCTTCCTTGACCGTTGAACATGGAAAACTCCTGGGCACAGGTTCATCGATCTCCAGCATAAGGTCCCTGAAGCTCTCCCTGTCCTCTGACTTCGTTATAGCCTCCAGTGATGTCCCGAGAAGTCTGACGCCATACTTGTCCAGAATGCCTCTTTCAGAGAGCTCGGTGCAGAGGTTTAGCGCGGTCTGCCCGCCCATTCCGGAGAGCACCCCATCCGGCCTTTCCTTGGCGATTATCTTCTCTAAGAAATATGGTGTGAGGGGTTCCAGATAGACGGCGTCGGCTATGGCTGGGTCCGTTTGGATCGTGGCAGGATTTGAATTCACGACAACGGTTGTGTATCCCTCTTCCCTCAGTGACGTCAATGCTTGCGATCCCGAGTAATCGAACTCCGCCGCTTGACCTATGACTATCGGGCCAGATCCAATGACCATGACCTTCTTGATTTCGTTGTCAAGCATGGGAACCCTCCATGAGTTTCTCGAACCTCGCAAAGAGGTGGTGAGCGTCGTGCGGTCCCGGTGCGGCTTCGGGATGGTATTGTACTGATATTATGGGAAGAGACCTGTGCCTGATGCTTTCCACCGTCCCGTCATTGAGGTTGATCTCGGCCACTTCTATGTCATCAGGTAGTTCTGGTAGAACCGCAAAGCCGTGATTCTGAGATGTAATGTATGACCTCCCGGTCGCGAGGTTCTTGACGGGCTGGTTGCCTCCTCTGTGACCGAACTTGAGCTTGTATGTCTTCCCCCCCAAAGCAAGGCTGAGGATCTGGTGTCCCAGGCATATGCCCATAATCGGGAACTCCTCAGAAAGTCTCCGCACCGTCTTCACCGTCGTTTCCATGATCTCCGGATGTGCAGGATCCCCCGGTCCGTTGGAGACAAGAACTCCGTCAGGCTCCAGACCCTCAATCTCCTCGGCGCTGGTATCGTAAGGA
>JAZGCT010000029.1:0-8341 GCA_036477085.1 Thermoplasmata archaeon
TGCGGCTTTACACTCAGTTCGTTGGCCGCCGAGGACTAAAGCTCAAGTCCTCTTGACAAGCCACCGGAGAGATTTGAACTCCCGACCTGCTGATTACAAATCAGCCGCTCTACCAACTAAGCTACGGTGGCACAAGTATGGATGATGCGGGGGCTATCATATCAGAACGATATAAAAGGATATGGAAATTCTGATGGCCAGACCAGCAAACCTTAAACATTATATAAGGTTAGGACTATTTAACAAAAGCAGCGGGACATCTGGCTGATACGATGACCCTGTGAACCTTTGGGAGAGGAAGAATCACCGGTTCTTGGGTTTACATGCGTCTGCAACATGAAAGGCGACGTGACTTTAACGGAATATCAAGCGTCCTTTAGGAGGCAACGTGAATGGCTGAAGAATCTTCAATCACTGAGAAAGACATCCAAAAGGCCAAGAAAGCCCAACTGAAAGAGATGTGCGAGGCCAGCGATCTGGACACATCTGGCACGAAGAGAGAGTTGCAGGACAGACTTTTTGCACACATAACTGGTGAGACCTTCTCTGAGGAGGAGCCGACCGAAGAGGAAGCCGAGGTTGAACCTGAAGAAGAGATCGCCCCAGAAGAAGAAGCTCCTGAGGAAGAGGAGAAGCCTTTAGAAGAGGTTCCCGAAGAGGAGAGAATCGAAGAGGAACCTTCTGACGAAGGTGTTGAAAAGGAAGAAGAAGCTCCTGAGGAAGAGATCGTTGAAGAGGAACCTTCCAAGGAAGAAGAAGTCGAGGAGGAAGAAATTCCAGAGGAAGAGGAGAAGCCTTTAGAAGAGGTTCCCGAAGAGGAGAGGATCGAAGAGGAACCGACCGAAGAAGTTGCTGAGGAGGAGAAGGTAATAACCGCTCCTGTCAAGGAAGTAGTCCCGCCCCCTCCCAAGGAGAAGGTCGAGCGTCCCTGCCCAACTTGCGGAAAGGAGCTCGAATTCATTGAGAAGTATGATAGATATTACTGTCACAGCTGCAAGTCATATGCTCCGAGAGAGAAGCCCAAGCTGACTGCTCCCGTTGCTGCTGCAGTCGTTCCGGCAAGGGAGGCAAGACCCTGTCCCACGTGCAAGAGGCCTCTCAAGTACATCAAGGAATACGACAGGTGGTACTGCCAGAGCTGCGGAACATATGCACCGGTGACCATTTCCAAGAAAGAAGCTCCAAAAGTCGCAAAGAGACCTGGGAAGACCTGCTCTACGTGCGGGAGACCTCTCAGACACATCAGAGAATACAACAGATGGTACTGTAACAGCTGCAAGGCCTACGAGGGGGTCAAGAAGGTCCAGCCGAGACCAGCTGGAGCCCCTCCAGCGGTGAAGCGATGCCCGGCATGCGGTTCGGACATGAAATATGTGCCCAAGCACAGGCGGTATTATTGCTGGAGCTGCCAGACATACAGACCTGTCAAGGCCCCACCGCAGAGGGTGACCGTCGCCGTGAGGCCGACCGGTGCGAGACCGGGTGCGGCAAGACCTGCCACCAGGGCCCGACCAGCAGGTGCAAGGCCAGCAGCCGCTGCCGTCGCGGTCGTCCCGTCGGACGGAACTGCGAAGGCCGGCGCCATCTTGATTCTGTTTGGTGTCGTCTTCTTCATCATCACAGGGCTCATCACCCTAATGGTATACACAGGATCGATGGACTCGGTGGTACTGATCGAAAGCGGAGACCGCAGGGTAACTCTGGACGGAGGTCTTACAGACATCGCCATCGATACGTCAGGTGCCATACCTGCCACGTTCTTCACGTTCAACATCATGATGTTCCTAGCGATTCTATTAGGCGGATTAGGCGTCGGTCTGTACGGCTTTTCAATGGCGAAGTGGCTCCCCAGAGCGGGGCAGCGGAAGTAAGCACGGCCATTCCATCTGAATCGAGCTGTTCGATATGACCAGGTTGGAGGACTACATACCTGAGAAGAAGGTTTTTCCGAAGGGGGATGTTAACAAATACGTCTCGTGCTGGACGGAAAAGGATGTACTGGACGGAGAGGTCGTCGATGCCTTGGTGGTCATACTGAGAACTTCAGGATGCTCTTGGGCCAGAAAGAAGGGTTGCACCATGTGCGGCTACTTCAATGATTGCCATCCACATGCGGACGGAGAGAACATACTCCATCAGTTCAGGAAAGCTATGGAGAAGTCCAATGGACAGTCCATACTCAAGGTGTTCACATCAGGTAGTTTCCTGGACGAGAGGGAGATTCCGCGGGAAACAAGGACTGGTATTCTGGATATGGCCTCAGAAAGATTCAGACAAGTGATAGTAGAGACACGGCCACAATACGTCACTGAAGAGTCGTTGAAAGAAAGTGTTTCTCATGTTGCCGGACTCCAAGTGGCCCTGGGTCTGGAATCGGCCAACGACATGGTCCTCAAACACTCTATAAACAAGGGATTCACCTATGAAGACTACTTGAAGGCCGCAGAGATCATCAAGCAATCGGGAGCGACAATCAAGACCTACCTGCTCGTGAAGCCCCCATTCCTGACCGAGAACGAAGCGATAAGAGACGCAGTGAATTCGGCGAACCAGATCAAAGGAATTACGGAAGTCATCTCACTGAACCCGGTCAACGTGCAGAGGGGGACGTTGGTGGAAAGACTGTGGAGGAGAGGCGAGTATAGACCGCCGTGGCTCTGGTCGGTTGTTAGAATAATGGAGGAATGCCTGGGTCTGGGTCCTAGGATCATTTCCTTTCCCACCGGCGGGGGGAAGAAAAGGGGCGCTCACAACTGCCACGAGTGTGACGCAGATGTGTTGAAAGAGATCGCAGAGTACTCACTCGGTCACAGGAACGACTTCGGGGACCTAGAGTGTGAGTGTAGGGAGAGATGGATGGATACTCTCGATCTGCAGGGATTCACGCAAAGTTCAATAGACATTCAGCGATATTACGGGTGAAAGAGTTTGGTATGAAAACGGATGGTGGACCAATGCAGACTTTCGACATCAAAAGGGGCCATTTCAAGAACATTGAAGGAGAGAAGCTCAAGGAACTGGTCATAGATCTATTTGGGGAAGCGGAAGAGAAGGATGAGAGGATCGAGGCTTCATGGGGAGCCCTCAAGAGGCTGACGGTGTGGACTGACGGCAAGTTGCTGTTCGTGGATACAGAGATGAATCCGGGCACGGATGATGAAACGGCTCTCAAGACGATACAGAACTACAACGCCTTCATGGAAAGGGCCACGGGTTTCAACGCCAAGCAGAGAAGGAACAGGGAAAAGAAGAAAGCCACAGGAAAGGGCTGAGTCAGCACTCAAGATCCTCATCACAGCCCCGAAGGGCTCAGCAAGAGTCCGTTCATCACCAACACGTGAAATAGATAAGAGAATATAAAGATGTCCAGGTCCAGTCGAATTCGGGATCGGGTTGTGCCCGAACCGTTACGGGCTCACACTCTAGGATCGATCTCCTGCTCGGTCTGTGGTATCAACTGCATGAACTCCACGCCGAGCTTCAATTTGCCCTGATTTGAGTAGAGCTTGACCTTCTTCAGATTTGTTCTGTAATAGCCAATCCGCTTTTTATTATCGGTTCCAACGACTTCCACCTTCACCCGGCGGAGGAGCCCCAGCTCTTCCATCTTCCTGACCTTCTTGTAACATGTGACAAGCGGCATCTTCACCAGGCTTCTGATCTGCTGGATGTTTAAGGATTGGTTCAGAGTACTGAGAAGGACCTTCTCGTCATCGAGGTCGAAGGGTATCGATTCCGGGGGATCGGAGGACCTCTCGGGTTGGGACATGAGGTCTCCCAGCAATGCGTCCAGGTTATCCAGGCTGATACCTTCTTCTTCCTTCTCTTCGTCGTCATATGAGGTACCATCAGCCTCTGGTGTTTCCCTGCTCGGAGGTTCTGATCCGCCCTTCTGATCTTCGGAATCACCATTGCCGAGAGGGTAATTCCTGAAAGCCTTCTCCAAGCACGACCTTGACTCCTGCTGCCTGCCCAACAATCTGAGGACAACCGCCTTCTCGTACCATGCGTCGTGATGAGTATCTCCGAACTCAGTGGCCTTCTCCAAGGCCACCAGTGCTTCCTCGAGCTTTCCCATCTGCTTGAGAACGATTCCTGCCGCGTACCAAATCTCTTCGTCGTTGGGTTTCCCCCTGACAGCCTTGGTGTAGCACTCCAGGGCCTTTTTCTGGTTGCCAATGCCCCTGAAAGCTTCACCCTTGACGTAGAGGGCCTTTGAGTCTCCTGGGTTTATGCTGAGGGCCTCGTCGCATTGCTGGATAGCCTCCCTGTACCGTTCCATCTCGTTCAGCGTCTGAGCCTTTGATACCCAGTCCAGGCCTTTCCAGGGGCCGGGACGATAGACCTCCTCTTCTGAGTCGTCGAACGGGCCGCTCTCGTCATCGCCAGGCAACTCGCTCAGGAGATGTTCCAGACCCTTCAGAACATCCTCAGTGTTCTTCTCGGCCTTTGCCTTCTTATCGGATTCTTGCACGGGTTTCCTCCATTACAAGTCCGCGGTGATACCTTCAATATCAAACGGATTATGCAATGGAAGTGTCGCCAGGTGGCTATAAAGATGTCCACCCAAAACTCGATGGATGATTATCAGAATGGATAACAGTTCGAGTGTATCTGGAGGTTTCAAGGTCAAGTTACCAGGATATGAATTCCAAGACTGAATTCATCCCCGAAACGGGCCGAAGGACCGGAGCTCTTCCAGGATTACCCAAAGAGAGCTCCAAGTCCCGCAGCGGCCTCCTCTTCGGAAGCCTTCTTCTCTTTCTTGTCCTTCTTCTCGTCTTCGTCTTCCTTCTTCTCCTCCGGCTCGGCAGTCGCTGGAGCGGCTGCGGGAGCGGGTGCCAACGGTGCAACCTGCGTGGAAAGAGCTTCCTCGATATCGACCCCTTCCAGGGCGGCAGTGAGAGCCTTGATCCTGGTCTCGTCAGGCTTGACCCCCGCTGCGGTGAGGACCTTCTTCACGCTTGCCTCGCTGATCTCCTTCCCAGCCGAGTGGAGAACCATTGCGGAATATATGTATTCCATTCGCTCACCTCTTTATCAACCAAATAATTGGCCTAGTCCGGAAGCGGCTTCGTCCTCGCTCACTTCCTTCTTCTTATCTTCTTTCTTCTCTCCTTCCTCGTGGTCCGCCTTCTCCTCTTCCTCCGGTCCTTTCTCCGGTGGCGGCGACACGGACAATCTTTCCTTCAGCTCATCGTCCAAGGCATCAGGGACGGCAGAGGCCAATGACAGCATCTCCGCATTTGCCTTCAGCAACATGAACTCCACGGCCTCCTTTGTCGGGAACCCAGAGTTGATCGCCAAGTTGAGCGCTTCCCTGGACGCTTTTGATAGAAGTATCGGGATCGTTATGGGGTTCGGATATGCGATAAAGACCGCCAGGTTAAGCGATTGTCTGGCAGCTTCCTGGATGTTATACAGATACTCTTCTTCATCGATCGCCAGGCTGGCACGCTCGTAGAAGAGTCCATCCTCATAGGCTCCTTTGAGGTCCAGACCGACGGTCAACGGATAGATCTCCAACCTCGTAATGGCGTTCGCAATATCCTTGGATATCTTGTCCCCCGCCTGAACAAGGACCTTGTCCTTCTTGATGACCACCTTTCCTCCTTCGATCGATGCCGGGATGCCGGCCTTCTGCAGGTCCCCGACGATCGGGCCTGGTTTGAATGGGGTGTCACCGGCCCTCACCATGATATCGCTGGGAGCGATCTCGCCGCCCTTTGCAGGAGCGCTTGTCTTTGTTGATTCAAGTTCCTTGAAGAGTCTGAACGGATTGATGTCGGACAACACCATTGCGGTCTGTCCATCCACCACTTCACTGAGCTTCTCAAGGCCCTTCTTCTTTGAGGAGGCTTCCAGGAGAGCCATGTTGATGAACTTGTTCTTTGAGACGACCAGTCCGACCTTCCCCCTCAATCCCGCTCTCATTTGCTGCATCTGGGGGGCGGGAATGCCTTCCACCCTGGCGACACCGACCACAGGGCTGTTCACAAAAGCGTCCACAAGAGCAGCGACCATTTCCACTTTCTTCTGGGGTACTTCTCTCATTCAGACACCTCACATAAGCCTAATCGAGTGGCCCATCGTCGTTTTGATGTGCACCGACGCCAGGTTCATCTTTCCCCTGTCCAGCACACCGACCACCCTCTTGACAACTTCGTCCACGTTCTCAGCAAGGTCGTCCACGCTCATGCTCTTGGTTCCAACCGGTGCGTGGAATGTCCTCTTGTCCCTGCTCCT
Source organism: Thermoplasmata archaeon (assembly GCA_036477085.1). GTDB lineage: Archaea > Thermoplasmatota > Thermoplasmata > RBG-16-68-12 > SOIM01 > JAGLME01. The sequence goes on from JAZGCT010000029.1 coordinate 6,247, forward strand.
CATCCTCACAGTGTTCCTGAGACCAGTGACGATCGGTCCGGGATCTGCACCAGGTGGAATCGGCCGGGGCATCTTTCCCCTTGGTGCCAGCACGACGCCGAGCCTCTTTCCGATAACCGGCATCAATGGAGCTTCGGCAATGAAGAAACTGTAAGAGTTGGCAATCTTCCTGGCCTGCTTCTTGTCGTCTGCAAGATCCTCCAGCTCTTCTGGTTGAATGACCAGATCGGCGACCTTCTTGGCCTTCAACGCCAGTTCTGCACTACCGAAAACCGCGACCTTCACCTCTCTTCCCCTGCCCTTGGGGAGGACGACCTCAAGCTCCACCCGGTTCTTTGGAACTGAAAGATCGATATCTTTGAGATTAAAAGCAATGTCGACGCTCTCCTCGAAGTTCCTCTTCCTGGAGTCCTCGACGACCTTCTTCAATGTTTCAACGGTCTTGCTATCTGCCAATACCATTCCTCCTGTAGTGCTAACGGCGCGAGCCTCCTACATGGGGAGTTGGACCAATGCCATGAGCCACTTATAAAGTTTTGGAACTCGAGAACCTCACTCTGGAGGTATGATGCCATCGTACCTTCCATCTCTGAGCTCGCCCTGGGCCTCCTTGGGCGGTTTTCCCTCGATGTGAACGCCGCACGAAACGCAGGAACCGATGACCTCCATCATCCTGTCCTTCTTGGTCTTGCCAAGCATCGAGCCCTTCTTCATATCGGCTATCTTCATGACCTGCTCGATGGTCAGGTTTCCGGCTTTGACACTTGGTGGGTTCCCAGAGCCCTTCTCGATCCCAAGCTCCTTGAATATCAGTGCGGTGGTTGGTGGTGTTCCCACTACCAGATCGTACTCTTTGGTCTTCGGGTCCACCGTGAGCTTGATAGGGACCTTCATTCCCTCGAAATGCTTCGTCTTCTCGTTGATGAATCCGATGAGTTCACCAATATTGATTCCTAGAGGACCCAGAGCGGGACCCAGGGGAGGTCCAGCGTTCGCCTTGCCGGCCTCGACCAGCATCTCAAGAACTTCCACCACGGTTATCCTTCCTCCTTCTCAAGCACTCTGACGTGATCGCCCCTGACCGTAACTGGTATAGGGACCATTGATTCGAACAGTTCAACGGTAATCTCCTCCTTGCTCTCGTCGATGTGTTGCACCCTTGCCTTCTCCCCTTTGAAAGGCCCGGCCACGAGCTCCACGATATCCCCTTCCATGACGCCCGAGACCAAGGGCTGGGGTGTGAGGAAATGGTCTATCTCCTTGAAGGTGGTCTCACCCTTGACGATGCCTCTGGCCCTCCTGATGCCCTTCACTATGCGCTCCAGCGCATCCGGGTTAATGGACTCCACCAGGACGTAGCCTCTGAGGGTAGGAGGGGAAAGGACTGAGAAAATACCTGAATCCTGACGCTTTGCCCTGCTGGCTATCGATTTTGCGACCGATTTCTCGTGTCCTATCGAGGTCTTGACGGCCATTATCGACTGCCTTACGGATGTAACCATAGTGATGGTCTCGGACACGGCCGGATCCCCCCTGGAAATCACGGCGAGGACTATGTTGGCCCTGGAGCCGTACTTCGGATTCTTAGGAGCAACGACCTTCAAGGCGATGGGTCTAGAGTCGCCTTTCTTCACCTCAATCATCTTCTCGGTTACGCCGGTCAGGGTAACATCCCAGACATCCTTGCCCATGCCCGTGATCCTGATGGACCATTCCAAGGCGCCCTCTTCTTCCTCTGTGAATATGAGGTCGAGTTTCAGAGCATAGGTGTCGTTATGATCTCCGGTGTTCTCAAGCTTGATGTGATAATCTGTATCGGCTCCAGATGGCACAATCCTCTGAAGCTCGTCGTGTTCTATATGGAGGCCGTAGCCAATGAGGGATGGCTTTTCTTCCTTCTTCTTCTCTTCTTCTTCTATCTCTTCCGGTTCAAAAACTCCCAAGAAAAAACCTCCCCTATGGTGAGAAACTGGAGACCAAGTCAGGTATCAGGAAGACCATGATGTAGTAAATCGCAAAACCCAGCAATCCGATCAGGAGCAGGCCTGCGCCCACAAGTTGGAGAGTTCTGATGTACTCGTGCATCTCGGGTTTT
>JAZGCT010000003.1:0-3525 GCA_036477085.1 Thermoplasmata archaeon
TCCGACATCAAGGCCAGGGGTCCGTGTTTAAGTTCTCCAGCGGCGAACCCTTCGGCGTGTATGTATGATATCTCCTTCAGTTTCAGTGCGCCTTCCAGTGCGATTGGATAGTTCAGTCCTCGACCCAGAATGAAAGCGTCCTTCACGTCGTGGTACTTCTCCGCGAGTTCACGTATCTCAGGACCCTTCCCCAGGACCTTCCATGCGACCCTGGGCAGAGTCCTCATCTCATCCAGCATCCTCCTGATCTCGTCAGAGTTCTTGGTGTGCCTCTCCTGAGCCAGTTGAAGCGCGATGAGATAAAGCGCGATGAGCTGGGCGACAAAAGTCTTGGTAGCGGCGACACCGATCTCTATCCCTGCTCTGGTGTAGAAGACCCTGTTCTCTCCGACGGTCCTTGCAAGGGAACTGCCCACGTGGTTGGTGATGGCCAGGAGAGGACATCCCCTCTGCTTCGCCTCTTTGGCGGCCCCCAATGTGTCCAGCGTCTCCCCGCTCTGGCTGATGAGTATCGTCAAAGGCCTCTCGTGGGCCCGGGAGGAGTACCTATATTCGGATGCCAATTCAACCGTGGTGGGAATCCCTGCGATCTCCTCAAGAATGTACTTCCCCGCCATGGCGGCGTAGTAGGAGGTCCCGCAGGCGACCATCTTGATGGCCGAGAAATCGTCACCCAAAGGCGGACCCAGGTCCAGAGCTGACACCCTGCCTAGAATCGTATTGTGGATCGTGCTCGGCGCTTCGTATATCTCTTTCAACATGAAGTGTTCGTAGCCGCCGCGTTCAGCGTCCTCGGTGTTCCAGTTGATCGTCTTCCATTCCTTGACGACCTCGTTGCCTTCCAGATCGACCACCCTTATGGACTTGGGTGTGATGGTGGCCACTTCTCCGTCGTGCAGGTTGGTGATCCTGTTGGTCTCCTTCAGTAGTGCTGGAATGTCCGAAGCGATGAAGTTCTCGTCGTTCCCCTTGCCCAAGATCAACGGGCTCTCGTTCCTGGCAACCACTATCTTGTCCTTCTCCTCGCTGCTGATGGCCACGAAAGCGTAGGATCCCTCGATCTCCTTGAGGGTCTTCAGCATGGCCTTCTCCAGATCTCCCTCATAGTACTTCTCCAAGAGATGGACGACGACCTCGGTGTCCGTCTCGGATTTGAACTCGTGGCCTTCTTCCAACAGCTTTTCCTTTATGTCTAGATAGTTCTCCACGATACCGTTATGGATCAGCGCAATCCTCTTCTTGCAGTCCGTGAACGGGTGTGCGTTGGTCTGGCTTGGCTTGCCGTGCGTCGCCCACCGGGTATGAGCAATCCCGACAGAGCCTTCGATCTTAGGAAGGTGTCCCTCCAATACGGCGATCTCGCCCTTCTCCTTGTGGATGACCAGTTCCTTGTCGATGATAGCCACGCCAGCGGAATCGTATCCCCTGTACTCCAGCTTTCTGAGGGAGTTGAGAAGAATCGGTTGGGCCCTTCGATGACCCGTGTACCCTACAATGCCACACATGCTAAATCACTATGCTCTTGTTGGGAAGCTTTCCGCTCAGAACGGCCTGGGATTGAACCCTGGAACCTGCCCCAATTATGGAGCCCGGTTCCGCCACCACGCCGCTGTCTATGACAGAATCCTCTCCTATGAACGTGCCCACACTTGCAAGCTCGTGTTGCTCTCCTTCAAGTATGAAAATAGCGGGTCCGCTGCTGGCGCTGAACCTTGAAGAGAACTGGCATCCGGGTCCGACGACCGAGTTTGAGAGGTATGAATGCGGCCCGAGGCTTGTGTCGCTCATCACAACGCTGTGCTCGACCAGGCTGAAGGGCGCGATCCTGACGTTGTGCCCTATGCTGGTGGACGGATTGATGGTGACATTGGGCCCGATCTCACAACCCTTGCCTATTACCACTGGCCCTGCGATGTAACTGCCTGACTTGATGACCGAACCTTCCCCAACTGAGACTGGCCCGTTAATGGTGGCGCCCCTCTCCATGGTCCCGGCCTTCTCCCCCGTTATCCTGTTGAGTGCAAGTGAATTGACCTTAAGCAGGTCCCACGGATATACAGCGTCTGCCCACATACCTGAAGTGAAGATGCCCCGCACGGTCTCCTTGGCGACCACGGTCTGTATCAGATCGGTAAAATCGTACTTCCCCTCGTCCATTAATGGACCCAGAGTGTCGAATATGGATGGTTGGAAACTGCAGATCGCTGTGCTGATGAGATTCCCCACTTCCTCCACTGGCTTTTCGACGTACTTCTTGATGACGCCACTGGAGAGCTCCACAACGCCGTACTTTGAGGGATGTTCGCTCTCGGTGATGACGATTGATACTCCCTTTTTCTTCTCCAGCAGGTCCGCGATGGTTGTGGGGTCTATGATGTTGTCCCCCGGAAGCATGATGAACTCTTCATCCATCAGGTCCTTTGCAGTGAAGAGGGCGTGTGCCGTGCCAAGCTGTTTGTCCTGCGTAACGTATTCAATGTGCGCGTTGAACTCTCCTCCATCCTCGAAGTGGCTCATGATCTTCTCTTTCTTGTATCCCACGACCATGACGATGTCCCTGATGGCGTTCTTGACCAGTGATTCCACTACATATTCCAGGATGGGTCGATTGGCCACATCTATCATGACCTTGGGTTGCGACACCGTGAACGGGTCGAGCCTGGTACCCTTTCCAGCAGCCAGAATAACAGCTTTCATAAGACCACGATGAACAGATTATGATGTATGATATAACCTTTTGTGCACTGTTCACGAGTCCAAAGTCTAAGCCAAGGTCTTCACTTCGTACTGGATCGGGTCCTCCAGCCTGCTGTTCTCCGCCTCCAACTCCGAAATGACCACAGGCACCGTCTCCCCAGAGGCAATGATCACAACATCCATGCCCTTCTGCGCGGCTTCAAAGGAAGATGGAAGGGGAGCGAAATCGAAGTCTGGCTTGATGTCCAGTGCGTTCAGCAAGGCACGGGAGACAACGTCCATAATAGCCACTTTGTGGTACTGAAGTTCTTTGAGCACCTTTCTTGCGTCTGTGATTGAAACCTTGTGTGTTCCTCCATCTTGAAGAGAGGGGATCTGAAGGACTGTTATCCTGCCAGGCTTGAGTGACACCATCCCGCTCGGATCCTTCACGGCCACGTCCTCTCCTTTACGGGAATCGTTCATCGCGATGCCTCTGGAAGGAGAGTCCCGGCCAGAATAAGCCACGAGTACCCCATCTTCCATGAACAGTCCGACCTCTTCATCCTTCCTGACATCATTCCCAGCAATGGCTCCGCAAATATCGATGATCTCAAGTTGTTTTATGGACGAGTCCACGAACTCCTTCAGTTCGAACATCCGACTTTCCAGCAACTCAACGCCTTTCTTAGTGGCCCGATATTCTCCGCTTATCTTCTTGACCAACCCCTCTTCCGTCATGCCCCTGACGTAATCGGACATGCCCTGGACGGTAATGTCCAGTTTCGAGGCTATCGTCTGTAGTGCCCTGGGCCGTGCATTCACGATCTCCAGGAGTGTCAGGAGCTT
>JAZGCT010000030.1:0-3614 GCA_036477085.1 Thermoplasmata archaeon
TTAGCCAGAAGAAGCTGATAATACCCGGTCAAGTGTCCAGAATGAGCGGCAAGTTGCAGGAGAAGTCCGGTTGGGATATCGTAGTGGGTCCAAGAGATTCCTCGGGCCTGCCCAAGTTCCTCAAGGAATGGTCCAGCTGAACCGTCAGAAAGTATCCGGGTCGATGTACACCGCCTTCTTCTTTCTTTCAGGTTCAAGTATCTTATCGACGGCCTTCTTGATCCGGAGTCCGGAAACATGCATCAAGGTGTCCTCGAGGTCCGGCTCCACCTTCATGGCCGCCAAACACGGAAAATGATGGTGTGCGAGGCCGGCCTTCTCAACAGCTTCGTCCAGTGGAGCGCCGATCAGCTTCTTCGCCACGAACTCCGCGGAGCCGCATGCAGCATCCACTAGGATGTCCACTTCGGTAATTCTGTCGTTCTCCCACTTCAGAGTCAGCTTGGGTCTGCCGAAACATTCGGCGAACTGGTCTATCAGGACGTCCCCCACTTCATCTAGGATGCAGAACGGTCTAGGAAAGACGCTCTTAACCCCCATCTCGTCGAGGTCCCTCTTGATCTGGTTCTTCATGCCCTCCGGGAGCCAGTCGCTGTTGTCAATAGGAGCTATCACACCCCGCACCTGCGCGGCCTTTGCGATATCGACTATCAGTTGAGCGGCGGCAGATTCCTCCTGCATGGGCAGCAACAGGTCCGCCTTGGGAATGTCGGAAGGCAGGAACTTGGCAGGGTCATCTATCATGTCCGGAAGGTCCTTCTCAAGCGTTATGGTCGATACTTTCCAGCTATCTGGTCCCTTGTCCGCGATGTATTTGGCGATCCTCTCACCGTATTCTCCCTGCACTATCGTCAGTATGTGGATGATGCCTTCCTTTATCCTCCCCTCTTCCTCCTCTGTGAGCTTGGGAATCCTGACGGTCTCCTTCTTGGAGGAGGTCTCGGCAGAAGGGGCGATCTCTTCGAACGGCCTGCTGATCTCAGCCTTCAGAAGGGTCTTGAAATCCTTTATGAGCTCACTGACCAGTTGGGAATCGGATTCGTCGTCATCCTTCGGCGAGAGCGCGATGCCGGAATAGATGCTCTCTGCATCCATCCTCTGTGTACCGTCTGCCAGGACCTTGAGAGATGTGGAGGACATGATCAGCTCCATGTTGTCGTAGAACCACTGCTTCTCCGATGCCTCTCCTTTGAAATGTATCTGGTACGGTGTGTAGGCAAAATCGACTCCCTCCAGCTGTCTGCACGCGGAATTGATCGCGGCAACGATCTTCTTGCCACGCGCCGGTTCATCGAACGATATGTCGATCATTCTGCGCCCCTCTGGAAGTTGCTATCTTCAGACGTTGATCTCTTTTGTGATCTGCTTGATCTTGAGGTATGCTGGGCTCGTCTCGGGAAGGTCCATCAGGGACTTCCCTTCGGAGATGAACTTGATTATCGCCTTGTCCTTCGGCACAGTGAAGACATGGTCGAACCCACCTTGAGATATGGCCTCCTCCAGATGTTCAGGGACCTCGAGGACCCTGTTCAGTATCAGGACTGTCTTACCGGTGTTCAGGTTGAGTTCCTCGGTCATACCGTTGACCCTCGTGGCGGTTATCACGCCGGTCTGGGTGGCGTCAGAGACGATGAAGAGGACGTCGGTGTCGTTGGTGGTCCTGCGGCTCAGGTGCTCCATTCCCGCCTCGTTGTCTATTATGACGTAGGGGTACTTCTCCGCAAGGCTGTCCATGAAAACACGAAGAAGGTTGTTGATGTAGCAGTAGCATCCGGGTCCTTCCTGCCTGCCCATGGCGATCAGGTCGAACTTGGAGCCTTCAGTGATCGTCATCTGCAGCTGGTACTGGATGTACTCTTGTTTGGACATTCCATCAGGAATTGTCTCCGGATCGTCGATAATGTCCTCCCTTAGCTTTCCAATTGTCTTTTCCACGTCCACTCCCAAAGGTATGTTGAGGTTTGTGTTGGGGTCCGCGTCGACCGCCAGAACCACCTTCTTCTTGCTGAGGAGCTTGACGAGAAGTGCAGATAAAGTTGTCTTGCCCACGCCGCCTTTTCCGGATACTGCCAGTGTCTTCATTCTAAACCTCCAGATCGTGTTTCTTCCTCAGTGATTCGGATATCCATTTGGTGACTTCCAGTACGTCCTCTGCCATTGCTTCGGACATTCCTCCCAATCCGCATGAAGGAGTGATGATGGACTGTTTGAGCATTGCATCTTGTTCTATGCCCCTTTTTGTTAGTAAACCTATCGTTTTTTCGAGCTTGTCGAGCAGCTGTTCTTTGGTTTCCTGAGAGAAATCATCGGCTATCGAAGGTACTATTCCCCACGCAATGATTCCGCCCCTGTCCAGGAATCCTCGGACATCGTCCGGATATAAGGCCAGGGCTTTCCCTGCAGTGTAGGCGTCCAGGGATAGGACATCCACACCAGTTTCGATCATCAGCCCCCAGTCCGTGTTCCCGCAGCAGTGGATTCCCAGCAATCCAGGTATTCCGTCGGTTACCCTTCCTATCAAATCGAGGACTTCCTCCTTGCCCATGCTGAGAAAGGCCGAACCGAACATGTTCATGTACGGCTCGTCAAAGACGACCAGGGTTTGAGGGAACACCTCCGCGAGGGCCTTCTGCTGCCACATGGCCTCCATCCTCAAATGCTTGACGTAGATGTCGGCAAAGGTCTCGTCGTACACGATGGCCTGTTTCTCTTTGTCAGTGATCTTCAGTCCCAGGCTCACGGGTCCGGTGACCTGTCCTTTTAGCATCTTGAGGTCCTGGTTGTCTTTTGCCAGCCTGAGCATCTCGAAGAACCCCGCGAAGTACTCCGGTTCATAGGCGAAGTAATCCAGTTCTTCGTTCTCCACATTCAGCAAGAACTCCTCCAAGCCGGTCGGGTCCAACCTGTCAGCGTCCACATAGACCTGCTCTCGAACGTCATCCAGGACGATGCCCGGCAGATCATAGGCATATTGAACGTACATGCTCTCACGGAAACTCAAGTTGGGGAGTTGAGGCCAAGCCGGAATCTCAGGACATTCTTTCAGAATCAGTTCACAGGCTGCGACCGGGTCCAGATGAGGTAGGCTTCCGACGGAAGAAGTGGCACAGTTCGGAATGAAGGATGCTAAAGTATCAACTCCTTTGCGCTCGGGAACAGGTCCAGATCGGTGTGAGGGAAGAACAGGGCCGAGGTGAACTCGTTGTAGAACATGGGGTTGACGCTGAGCTCGATGTATGTCATCTTCCTAACTATCTCCTTCGCCTCGTCCAACTTGCTGCTGTCCAGGAGAACCAGTCTGGATCCGGCTACTGCGCCGTTGCCAATGAACTTGTAGATATCGGTATGGACGTCAGGCAGAAGACCCAGGTAAACGGATTTTCTCACATCCAGGTAGTTTCCAAAGCCCCCAGCTACGTACAACCTCTCGAGCTCGTCGAACTTCCGGTCCATTGATTTGAGCAGGAGCGAACAAGCTGCGAAGACCGCCGCCTTTGTCCTCATGATGTTCTTGATGTCCACTTCAGTGATCACCATGTCCTTGTCGATCTTGGTGTCCTCAGCCCAGACGAACACGAACTCCTTTCCTTCTTCACCGTCCCTGATCCTCTTGC
>JAZGCT010000031.1:0-2117 GCA_036477085.1 Thermoplasmata archaeon
GACTGAACAAGATACTCTTGGAGAGATGGGGAAAGATGCACAACACTGCTGTCGATCTGGGATACAACAATTACACCATGCTCTGCAGGAACCTCAAAGGGATCAACTTCACATCACTTCTCAACGAGATCAAGGAGTTCAAGCAGAGGACGGACAAGCTGTACAGGGAGAAGATGGGCGAGATGACCGATTCACTTGGCCTGAGCCTGGAGGAAGCCGAGAAGCACGATATTGCCTACCTTCTGAGGGCGAAGCGGTTCGATCCCCACTTCAAGAAAGGGAACTCTCTTCCGGCGCTCAAAGCGACCCTCAAGGGATTGGGGATTGATCTGGACAGCCAAAAAAACATCATTGTGGACATGGAGGAGAGGGAGAAGAAGACTCCAAGGGCTTTCTGCGCCCCGTTGAATATCCCCGGCAAGATCATGCTCGTCACCATGCCTCAGGGAGGCCATTCGGACTATTCTTCGCTCTTCCACGAGGCCGGTCATGCTGAGCACATGGGCAACGTGAATCCTGACGAGCCCATGGAGTTCAAGTATCTGGGAGACAACTCGGTGACCGAGTCCTTCGCATTCACCTTCGACTACCTGCTGACCGATAGGAACTGGGTCAACGAATACATCAAGATGCCCGATGTTGACGAGTACATGCATCACGCGTTTGTAGAAAAGTTGTTCTTCGTCAGGAGGTACGGCTCCAAGCTGGAGTATGAGATGAAACTGCACACCGACGGTCTTCCGGGAATGGACCAGGTGTACAAGTCGGTCATGGAGGATGGCATGGTATTCAAACATCCCAGGGAACATTACCTTCTGGATTTGGATGATGGATTCTACTGTGCCCAGTATCTCAGGGCATGGATCTTCCACGCCCAGTTGATCGACCTCTTGAAGGAGAAGTTCGGAGAGAAGTGGTTCCTGAACACCAAGTCAGGCAAATACCTGACCAATCTGTGGTCTGTGGGCCAGAAGTACGACGTCGTTGAGCTGGCTCAGAACGAAGGATTCCAGGGACTCGATATCGAACCCCTGACCGAGGAGATCATCGCCAACCTCGAGTGATTTCACCGCTTGAGAGCCGAATAGAAACGGTTATTACAGAGAAGCCTGATTTCGCCCCGATGGTCGGACGATTGAAGAGACGCAACAAGAACGAAGCAGCCGAGTCCGTCGAGATGGGTGAGTGCCCGACATGCGGTTCGAGCATACCACTGGACGCGAGCGAATGTCCCGATTGTGGCGAGGCTTTTGATCTCGAGGAATTCGGGGTTGCACCTAGTGAGGAGATAGTTGAGAAGGGGGGAAGAAAGGAGAAGTTGCTTTTCTACCTCGGTGTCATTCTCATTCTTGTCGGTGGTCCCGGTGTCGCAATGGGCTCCTGGGTCCACGACTGGCTGAGGATACCTTTCCCCGGTCCGGAATATCACTCTTACGATGTCTTTGGTCCTGTGAACCGATTCGTCGCCATGCTCGGACTAATCATCCTGATAATCGGGATAGTTTTCCTCATTCTCTCATTGAGGTCCAGCAAGGTCGTCACCGACGAGGACTATGAGGTCGGGATTGATAGGAGCGAACCTCTGAGATAGTCCCGTTGCATAAAGGTAATATTCTATGATTCAATAGCTCCAGCCATGAAGCCTGAGGTCGCTGCCAAGAACGTGCTCACTTATGTTCTGGAGGCCGTCGCGGGGGAGAGCATCATAATCATTCATGACGATGTTCTATCGAAGGTCGGGGAGGCCTTTGGTGAGGCGGCTCTTGATATGGGAATGTGGGTGAGGTCCATCCGCTTGGTGACTACCGAGACCAGGAAATCGATCCCGCCAGCTCTGAAAGAGGTTCTTGTACGGGAGCGCCCGGACATCTACGTTAACATCTTCCGTGGTCCAAGCGAGGAGACCCCTTTCAGGATATCTGTCACCAAGCTCCAGACCCGCAAGAAGCTCAGGCTCGGCCACTGCCCTGGCATCTCGTTGAGCATGCTGACCGATGGGGCCATGGCCTTGACCTGGAAGCAGTATGAGAGGATGCAGGACTTCTCCAGGAAGTTGATGGGCACGGTTTCCGGGGTCGATAGGGTCAGGATAACAAGTCCCAAAGGTACCGATCTGA
>JAZGCT010000032.1:0-3691 GCA_036477085.1 Thermoplasmata archaeon
GATGCTTTGCTTGGTGCCGCAGTCTATCAGGACTATTCTCCTCTTCTCGTTCCCCGGATGTTCTATCGTCTCCCTGCACGAAACGGTGGAGACCAAGTTCGTCTCTGTCGGATGGGGCATCGATGCAACTTCTTTGATAAGTTCCCTCGAATCAACATGCTGTTCTGTCGTGACGGCGGCTTTGAGGGTTCCATGCTCTCGTATCTTGATGGTAAGCATCCTCGTGTCCACATCGGATATGCCTGGGATGTTGTGGGACTCCAGGAATCGGGTGAGCGTCTTCTCTGATTTGCAGTGGTTGGGATGGTCGCAGTTCTCCCGTATGACGAAGGCGGATGGTTGGATGCTCTTTGATTCAAACGTGTCCGGTTGCACTCCGTAGTTCCCTATCAGCGGATATGTCATCATCAGTATCTGGCCTTTGTAAGAGGGATCGGTCAGGGCCTCGCAATAGCCCGTCATGTTGGTGTTGAAAACCATCTCTCCAAAAGCGGTCGTCTTAGCGCCAAAAGCACCGCCCCTTAGAAGGGTTCCGTCCTCAAGGGCGAGCAATGCTTTCATCTGACCTTTCGGAAATGCGCTTCTTGTTTATTAGGCTTACCACCATGTGAACAAGGAAAGGCGAAGAAATTTATAGGCTACAGCGTGAATCCTTGTCTAATCTCGAAGTCCTCGACCGTCTCGAATCGATTCGGATCGAATCTGGTGACATATTCCTCTCTCCCCTGGCCCTTGATCATGTCCCGGACAATCTCTCCAATTGCAGGGGCTCTCATTACACCCAATGCGTTGAACCCGACGGCCAGGAAGAGGCCTTTTACCTTTGAATGGTATCCTATCAGAGGATGCCTGTCCGGTGTTGCGGTGCACAACCCCGACCAGCCTCTCACCAAGCTGGCTTCCCTTGATCTCGGTAGCCTTCTCAACATTCTCTCAGAGATGGATGTCATGAATTCGTAGTCTATGCCTTCCTTGAAATCGTCGGGGTCGCTCTCGGTGTTCTCGGTGCCGTCGCCTGCGAGGATGGTCCCTCCGGTCTCGGGTTTCATGTACAGGTCGTTGGTGACGTCATGCACTATCGGGATGGAAACCTCTCCCATGAACGGTGTCGTGATCGCCACCTGGGTACGGTAGGGTTTCAGGCGAAGGTCGATGCCGAACATCTTGCCCACTTTCTTGGACCACGGACCCGAAGATATGATGACGGTCTCCGATTCGAAGGAATCGTTCGAGGTCTTCAGATGGAACCCGTTGTTGCCCCTTTCGACCTTTATGACCTCGCTCTTCTGGTAGAACCTCACACCGGCCTCTTCGGCATCCCTCGCAAGTGAAACGCAGAGCTGGTAGGGGTCGACATATGCATCATCTGGGCAGAAGGCTCCTCCTCGAACGTCATCGACAGCAATCTCCGATGTAATGCTCGAGATCTCATCGGGTTCGAGATACCTGACGTCACATCCACGCGCCCTCTGCAGGTCCACGTTCTTCCTCAGTTGTTCAGTCTCCTCTTCGGTGCACACCACTCTCAGAAGTCCGTTACGGTTCAGAACCAACGCTTCATCGTCCTCGCTCTTCTTCCCGATCCAGTCGATGCTTCTCCTGACCATGTCGGTGTTCATGGCGTCCCAGAGCTGTTGGGATAGAATGCCAGCCGAAAGACCTGAACTGCCCGAAGCGATGAATTCCTTCTCCAGGAGGACCACATCTTCACCGAAGTCCTCAGAAAGATGGTAGGCGATGCTGCACCCGATTACGCCTCCGCCTATGATGGCAACGGACTACTTGGATCTCAATCAGATCAGGCAAACGAACGTGAATATCCTATTTACTTCTTGTTCAGAGGGGTTCCCGCTCCACCTCCAATCTATCCGCGGTGGGATACTCTTCGACGAGGAAACATGGGAGCTCGATATCACTGGCGATCTCAATTAGGACCCATGGTGCTATCTCCAATCTGGATTTCTCATAATCCAAGTTCAGCAACTTATCCGGCACATCAAATAGCTTCTTGACTTCTTCCTTCAGTTCCTCCGGGTCCTGCCCCTCGATTATCCCTTTGTACAGAGTTCCGTCGGGGGTTATCATCTCCCAATCTCCCGCGATGTTGTGCGCCCTTCTCATGATCCGGTTCTTCAGCTGAACCCCGTCCTTGAAAGATGAACTGCAGTAATGGATGGACAGATCCAGATCTTCATCCAGCAATTGTCTCGCGAGCTCATCGCACTCCGCCACCGCGCTCGAGATATCGTCCTTTGTGTCGTAACCCTTCTTTCTGAGCTTCATCCAGTTCGTTTCGGAGAACTCAAGCTCGTCCAGGTTCACGAACTGAACACCAAGTTCGCCAAGAGATCTCAACAGGGCTTTCGTTTTCTCCCTTTCGCCCGGTAGAACAGGTATCTCCACACCAAGGTCCATCTTTCCTTCTGTGACGACCCTGAAGGCTTCCGAGTAGTCGGACCCAGCGATCTTGTCCCAGGTATTCGGGGGTGGGTGGAACCGTATCTCGTCAAGACCGGATTCTTCCATATCCCTGATGATCGATGGCACTGTCTTTGACGTGTACAGATGAATGTGGAATCTCTCCCCGAACTCGTCCTTCAAGAGCTCAATGTAATCGCATGTGCGTTCTGGAACCTCGAGCGGGTCGCCGCCAGTTATCCCGGCTCCGAGGGCATCTATCATCTTTGCTTCGTAGATGATGTCACTGGGGTCCTCCACTCTGAGCTCATCGGCATAGATCGAGTCCTTCCCCCGTTTCTCCGATGACAAGGGGCAGTAGAAACAATTGCTCGAGCACCTTCCGGTAACAAGGAGGACCAGCTTCGCTCCCATTTCGCAATATCGGCATCCATCAGGGAGATCCCCCTTAAGCAATGAACCGTTCTGAAGCTCCTTTACAACCACAGTATGGCATATTGGATTCCGAATAAAAGGATGATGTTTCAGGTCATCGATTCGATGGTCGGCCCCAGAGCCTTCACGAACTTCTCGCACTGGTCTTCTGGAACGCTGAAGGACACTCTAACGAAGTTCGGCCCGTACTTCTTGGATACGTAGTTCCCGGACCTCACGAAGATATTATGATCATACAGGATCCTGGTCTCGAACTTGTCCGGGTCTATTCCAAGCCCGCTCACGTCTATGACGAACATGTTGGTGTATGAAGGGTAGACGGGTAGGAATGCACCGTCGATCTTATCCACCGCCGACTTGATCCTCTTCTGGTTGTTCCTGCAGATCTTCATCACATTGCCGATCCACCGGTCCTTGGTTTCCAGCGATGCGAGTGCGGCCTTCTGAGCAAGGACGTTCACCGAGAGCACGTTAGTGTTGAACTTCACGATGTCATTCATGGCTGCGGGTTGTGCAAGCAGAGCCCCAATCCTCATCCCGGCCAGACCGCAGTTCTTGGAGAAGGAATATACAGTCAGGGACTTATCCGGATAGAACTCCGCTGTTAGGGTGTGGTCGTCCGAGAAATCCCTGTACGTTATGTCGTCCACCAACCACAGATCGTGGTCTTGGGCGATCTCGCTGAATGCTCTCACTTCATCCCTGCGGTAATCCGTTCCGAGAGGGTTGAGGGGATCTATGAGCAGCAGCATTTTGGTTTTCTCTGTGACCGCCTCATTCACCTCTTCCGGCGTCATCTTGTACGGGTCCTTGTAGATGCCGATCTCAACCGGTTTTG
>JAZGCT010000033.1:0-2954 GCA_036477085.1 Thermoplasmata archaeon
CTGACCAAGATACTGGAGGAATATGATGATTACATATCCAAAGAGACAAGGTCCAGAAGTTTCGAGTTCGTTCCTGAGGAACTCACAGAGGAGTATATTGTGGAGTGGAATGTGGAAGGTGAGGCTATAGGCCTGGCCATCACGCCTCTCTACATTAAAGAGACCTTGGACGCATTCACCAGGATTCCGGGCATCGATGAGAAGGAATCCATGGCACTCTTCGATTCAGGTTATGCCAGCATGTTGTCCCTCCAGCAAGCGTCGTTGAACGAGCTCACGGAGGTCGAGGGGATTGACGAGTTGAATGCAAGGAAGATACGCAGGTATTTCGACCAACCCGAAGAGTTGAGGGCCGAGGAGAAAGCCTTATGCCCCGTTTGCGAAGCTCAGGTCGAGACAGGGGTCAGTGAGTGCTCACGTTGCGGAGTTTCACTGCTTCCCGAGATGAAGAAATGTCCGAATTGTGAGGCTGAGATACCGCTCGACTCGGAGGAATGTGAGAACTGTGGGTCGGTGTTGATTGAGAAGGAGGTCGAGGAGATCTCCGAAGAGGTCAAGGAGCTTATGGATATACCTGGGCTCGGGCTTGAGACCGCTCGAATGCTGCACGAGCTGGGATACGACATCGACACACTTGCCAATACCTCTGAGGAGGAACTTGTCAAAATTGAGGGAATAAACGTCCCCCTGGCCCGCAGGATATCCGTCTACTTCGAGGAATGGGTGGAAGAATTGGTCTGCCCTCTGTGCAATGCGCCCGCGAGCGCCGATTCAACCCAGTGTGTCCAGTGCGGCACGATTTTCGTTTCTGAGGAAGAGGCGGAGGCCAAAGAAGAGGAACTCGTACCCGAGGCCGAAGAGGTGCTTGAGGTGATCGATGTGCCGTCGTTCGATGAAGATACTGCTGTTGCCATGTCCCTTGAGAAATCACACATCTATTTGGTGAAGGAAGAGAGATAGCAACTTGCTCTGGAAATGTTCATTGCCACCATGAGGGAAGGTAGGCCCGGGCTTTGCGTTACCAGGACCTTCCCCGACAAGTTCAGGGAGAACTACACCTTGGGGGACACTCCCGTTCTCTGGTTGTCCAATATCGGTAAGGAGGACTCCATCAGACCGAAGGACCTGGAAAAGCTCAGCCTCTCTCTTGAGAAGTTCGTGACCGAGACAGGAGGAGTTGTACTGCTGGATGGACTGGAATACCTAGTGACAAACAATAACTTCATCATCGTTCTTAGGCTGTTGCAGGCATTGAGAGATGTTGTGGCCATGAACAAGTCCACGATGATCGTGAACGTGAACCCAGCCACTTTGGATTCAAATCAATTGAACCTTCTGGAGAGGGAGGTGGATTCGGTCGTAGACACCTTTTCCTAGTCTGCCTCCTCTACCATTCTCTTCATGAACCCCGAGAAGTCGAAGTCCTTGATGACCTTAGTATCAGAAAGCGGAAACACTGACACGTCTGGGTCCTCTTTGTAGTAGCCTTTCTTGGCGTAGTACTCAAGGAAATCCCTTTGCAAGTTGTGCAACTGGTCATAATCCCTCATCAGTCCGACCGCCATTGTTTCCGGGTTGCTGGACACCCAGAATATTGACGGTATTCGGCTGGCAGTTC
The DNA here is from genome assembly GCA_036477085.1 of Thermoplasmata archaeon. GTDB lineage: Archaea > Thermoplasmatota > Thermoplasmata > RBG-16-68-12 > SOIM01 > JAGLME01. Next base: position 1,619 of record JAZGCT010000033.1, read on the forward strand.
TCTCTACACCCTCCCATCTCACTGTAAGAGGTGACTGTGGCTGAAACTGCAGATGACCCACTGCCATTATGCTCATTCCGACCTTCTGAAGGTCTAGTACTCTAATCGTCCTCAGGATATCGGCGTCCTCGAACTTCTTTCTCATGGACGAAACTGCCTGTCTTGACGCACCAACCTTCTCAGCGACGGTCTTATCAGATGACTCTGGATATGCAACCAGTCCCTGAAGGACGATCTTCTCCTTCTTGCTGAGCTTCTCACTCACTACAGTTTCCAGCGATCTGACAAACTTCCTTTCATCCTTGCCGCCGAACAACGCTCTTGCAGGAGATGAATAGTCGAAAAAGTTGACCAGCTTCGAATGTTCCAGGCTGAAGATGACCGCCTTCCAAGTGTTGGGGTCTATTGGCCCGTTCTCTCCAAAACTCTCCCAGGCACGGTCCGCTAGAATCCTGTATTCGCTGAAGTTCTTGAATAGGCCGACGCAGAACATGCTGTCCGACGATTTGAAAGCGTAGAAGATCCCGGGTATTTTCTGTATCCATTCCAGGAGTTTCTTCATCTCTGATTTCTCGGTGTTCGGCCTAATCTTCCCCTTCACGGTTACCAGAAGCTCATAACCCAATCTATTACCCATCGGGATCCTCTTCGTGCAGAAGATATCCCTGCTCCTCAAGCGTCTCCTTATGGCCGTCGTGGTTGATGGCTTCACACCAATCTTGTCGGAGAGCTGCCTGTCATTGAGCCTTGGATAAGTGACCAGGCCCGTGAGTACCTTCTTTTCGGCAGGAGTGAAGTCTAACCCCATGGTGGCAAATAAGCACTTTTCGTATAATAAAGCTATCCGCTCTACATCTCGAGTTACCTTTCCACATCTTCTGGGAACAAAGCGTGGCCAATTGCATTGGCATCATTTGCCCCAAACTGGGACTCACCCGTCTTCTCCCACAACGATATCCATGAACCCGGAAAAATCGTAGTTCTTATTGATCAAAGTGTCGGATAGAGGGAATAGTATGACTCTGGGTTCTTCGCTCATGAAGCCCTTGTCCATGTAGTAGCGTACCGCTTGAGTTCTCAGCTTGTGATACTCATCATAGTCCATGACCGGGGCGAGCATCACGTTCTCAGGGTTGCTGGCTATGTTCAAAACTGCTGGGATGGACTCTCTCACAACCTTCATACCGCTCTCCCGGGATTCCATGGTAGCATGTGGAGTGAATGCGCTATGAGCCACCGCCAGTATGCTGTAACCGATCTTCTGCAGGTCGACAATCCGGACGGTCTTCATCAATCCAGCATCCTCGAAGCGCCGCTTCATTGTGGATACGGCCTG
>JAZGCT010000034.1:0-2609 GCA_036477085.1 Thermoplasmata archaeon
AAATCGGACAAACAGATCCACCTTCACTACCTTCGACCGCTTTTCCAAGTTCACATACGACTTGAAAACCCCCTCCAACGTACTCGACAACTCCTTAAACAAAAAAGCAAAAGCATCCGCCAACAACCCTACAAATACAGTATCCATCATAGGCATATCGATACCCTCCTCACACACAGAATATCCACACTACTAAAAAAAGAAAACCCCTTCATCTTCACTATTCATCACCCGGCAATCTGACCTTATGATTCCTACACCACCAAAACCAGTAGACACCACAACCGATCCAACAGACGATTACACCAGCAAAAACAAACAATACCATCTCACCCTCCTACTCCCTCAAGGGAGCGTTCAGAACACCTCCGCCTTCACTCTCAACCACTCCCGAGTGAAGCCTACCTCACACCCTATACAAAACCATCTTTCCTTTATATACCCCTTCCACTCTCAACCACAATTCCTTTCACAAGCCAGACAACAAATATAACACTATGCTTTTGAAATGGATACCCTGAATTGGACAAAGCCTTGACATAGCAAATCTTATAGTATGGTGGTCTTTTCAAAGGTCTATGATAACATATCTGTCTGTCACCTTCTCCAGCGAGGGTGCGAGACCCTCAGAGATCGTTGACCGACTCGTGGCGATCGGTTTCAAGCCCACCAAAGGCAACTTCGATTTCAAATACGAATGGGATAAGAAGGCCAAGATCGAGGATGCGATATGGATTGCAGACAAGATACACGAAACACTGAAGGGCATGGACGTCAGGTATCACACCGAGACGCAGTAGCGACTAGCCAGAAATCTTACCTTCTGGCGCTTCTCCAGGCTGGCAGTGGGTCGGGTCGCAGCCTCGGCTGACTTTTCCCAGGAAAGAATCAGGGAATCCAGCTAGTTTCATTATGGGCCTGAAGGCTTTTGTTCCGTGCTTCCACTTGTAGAACAGGAAGTATGAGAGAAATGCCACGACCGAGAAGATCGGTTGTTTGCTGGGGTCCCAGACCTTGATATTCTCCTTCCAGCTATTGGCCATGATCTCCCACTGAAGTTCGGTCATGTACTCAAGCGAGATTTTCTTCTCATCGCGGAGCTTGGAGTCCTCAAGAGGGATGAAGAGCAGAGGAACGTAGAACATCTTGCTGCCTTTGAGCTTGTCCAGGAGCTCGAGGCTTTGCAGTGTGTCGTCCTCGGTCTCACCAGGCCAACCGGTGATGATAGTGCCCATGGGCTTCCACCCATTGTCATTGAAGACTCCGACACCTTGTGTGACTACCTCATGCCAGTCCTTGACGTCATAAGGGAGAGCCTTCCCTCTCATGAACTTCTCCATCAATCTGATGCTTCCAGTCTCTATGCCGAAAAGGACCGTGATGAACGATTCTCTATAGTTCCTGAAACCCTTGACGTATTTGGTCTTGGGCATAAGGATGGGTGTGAGCTCCTCGATCATCCCGGGGTCTCTTACAGCAGGTGCCAGAGATGTATGAGAAAGGTGGATGTACTCCACGCCTGGATAGTCTGCGATCGATTTGTAGAGGTTGACAACGGCCTCGCGATTGGGAACGAACTTGGGTCCGCATTTGTAAATAAGCATGTCCTCGGTCGCTGTGAAGATGGAGCGTGCGCCTCCTCTGATGTTAGCTTCGACCTCCTTCATCACTGACCCGATCGGGATCGAATGTCTCGTTCTGTTAGTGGGTGAGCAGAACTGGCATCCCCTGCCGCATCCACGGGTTATCTCAACGACGCCGTAGCTGGCGGCTTTCCTGATAGTTGGTATGTTCTCGAGGGGGACGTGGGTCCCGGAGACCTCCCTTGGGAGGTCGTTGCCGTTCATGGCCTTTCTGAAGAGGTCGACTACGACCAATTCGCTCTCGGCGTGAACGAGAGTGTCGATGCCGAACTCGTCCACCTTTCCTGCGTCCCTGAGTTGCCATGCCCCGCTGCCTCCTACGATGATCCTAGGGCGATACTGGTTAAGGGCGGGGGAGCGGAATATCTTCTCGAACTCCACCTCGTCCACCGAACGACCTCCGATGCCGATCATGGAGTTGTATGTAATGCTCACATACGCAAGACCCATGGGATCCATAGAACTGATCCCTACCACCTTGGTCCTTGGTCCGACGAACTTGTCCAGATTCTCCGGATGGACCGTGACGATATTCTCTTCCCCGAACTCGTCGACCAACAGCGCTTCGATCTTCCTCAGTCCGTAGGGAACGAACTTGGCTGTCCCATCCTGGTTGTCATCTGGATCGACCATTCCCCCTTCAGGAACCACTTTGGTATCCACTTGTGCGGGAATGTGGCTATGAAGGCTGCAAAAGGGTCACCGCTGTATCTGCTGATTTCGGCCCTCGATGAAGTGAGTACTATCGGCTTGCCACCATCATGAGCAGGCATCATGCCCCTCCCATTCAATAACCATCAGCTCCCGCAGTCCGGAGATTGGTAAGACCGAGAATGTATAAAACTTTGTCGTTCAGATGGCTGAGGACGCGTATCCAGTCCTAGTCCCAGAACCTCTTTGTCTTTGCATAGTTGATCTCGCTGGCCAAAAGATCTCGCAGAAGCTCTTCCTCGTCCTGGTGAAGTC
>JAZGCT010000035.1:0-2758 GCA_036477085.1 Thermoplasmata archaeon
CTGAAGTTCATTAGGCCGTCCAAAAGGAGCATCACGCAGTCCTCATCGCCATCACAGTTCCTTCTTTTTGCAGCATGGAAATACGGGTGCGCATATCCCACTCTCGCATCGGTGTAACCTATGAGCCTCGCCAGGACGCCGCTGGACGTGTGGGGCGCCAGTCCGATGATCATGTGTCCGATGATGTCCTCTTTCTTCTCCGCCTTGTAGAAGGGTTCTATCCCGTACACTTTCTCCAGAAGGTCGTCTATGAAGCGGGAGATCTTGACCATGTATATGCCACATGACGATGAAGCAACGAAGTCCTGCGGACGGAGCTCGACCAACTGGTCCCCATCCTCTATTGGTTCACCGTTGATGTCTTTCTGGTATCCCAGTTCTTTCAGTTTAGAGAGGCTCAATCCGATCTCTGAAGGCTTGAAGTGGGTCAAGGGGACATCCGTCATGTCGAACCTGCACGTACCGTCCTTGAACACGTAGACCTTGTTCTTGGCCCTGAGCATGCCTTTCTCCAGCGCCTCAGGTGTCTTGTCCTTGGAGATCATCCCCTTGACGCCTTTTATGTCTGGGAGATCATGCACGCCCAGCCTGTCCTTGGCGCTATTGAAGAGTCTGTCCAGATCTATCTCCATGGGTTTCGGGTCACCGATCGGCTTTGTGTGTCCACCGCACGTGCATTTCGAGAGTGACCATCTCTTGCCGCATTCCTCGCATCTGCGTGTTCCGACCTCTATCTTGATCCTCCCTTTGGAAAGGGCCTGTTGCAGCAAACGTCGGGCCCCGCCAGCGATTCCCACAGGGAACAGAGAGTGCGGAGGTGGCTTCATCTTCCTCTCCTTGGCCTTCTCCGGTCTGGCCATTCTCGCTCCGATACGGGTGCCGGACCTGGGTCTGATCGTGACGCCACAGAGCTTCGAGACGTACTCAATGGGTTCTTCCCCTTCTGCCTGGACTTTGGGGACGAGGGTCGAACCTTCTACCCCCAATCCGAGGCATCTGACCAGCGGATAGGAGTATTCACCAAGCACTAGATTATCCTCGTCAACCTTATGTGTCGCACCCAGCGAAATCAAGAGTTCCTTGATCTCCTCCTCATTTGGGAGTATCAATCGACCTTCTTCATAAACACCCTTCTGTTCAACAAACTCGGCCAGCTTCTTCAGATCCCCAACCTCAAGGTCATGCCAGAACAAGTTGTAATTCGGATGAAGTGGAACATTGTACTTCTCGGCCAGTTCGAATGCCCGTTCAGGTGTGGGGGATTCCCAGTCCTCCGGTAGGTCCCTGCATTCCTTCAGCAGTTCCTTCTGATACCACTCCAGACAATATGAACCCGGGACCAGAACATGGTTGTTCTCCAGGAACTCCCCGTAGGGTATGAGCAGTTCTCCGAGGTCGGTGATCTCCTCTATCTGGTCTGCGAGGCGTTTTGCTTCCTTGTGATCGTCAATTCTGATGAAGTTACCGTTCTTCAGGACAACCAAGGGACCTTCGATGTGATCGCAGGGTGTGACCGCTCCAGCTTTCCCCGGCCTCTCGATTTTCATCTGGGTGCCGACGGCAATGAACTCACCCAAGACCGTCATGGTCGCTGGATTGACTCCCAAAGCCGCCAGACCCGTAGCTCTGGTCCTGCCGTACCTTAAACGGAACCCACCCTTCCTGCTTGGATGCGACAGCACCGGTCGTCCGGCGATGATGTTGCTGATGTATTTGTAGTCCGGCGTTATCTCGGCCTTCTCCTCGTCCTTCTTGATCTTGCGCTTGAGATACTTCCCAACGAAGTCCCATCCGTCTATCTTCAGCTTGTTGACGTGCTTCCATATCTTTGGGGCCTTCAGGCACAGACCTTCCGCAACGACAAGGCATGCTCCACCTCTCACGCGGTTGGTCTCTATCCTCGGCAGGTCACGATGTCCAGATATTTCCTCTTCCTCGGTTCCTTCTCCATTGATGCACACCGGGCAATTGCCCACCATCAGCTCGATCTCCTCGCTTGTTGGTGTGTACTGGAGGTGCTGTGAACGCTTGTAGAGGGGTATCTCCTCCTTGAAACGCTCAACTTCCTCTTTGGAGGGCTTGTATTCGCCAATGCCAAGATCTCTCCTGACCACATCCGCTATCAGAACGCTCATCGCCTGACCGGTACCTCCTGCGGAGCGTATGGGTCCTGCGAAGTAGATGTCCGCATACGTGCTCCCGTCGGGGTTCCTCCCGATCTTGACCGAACCCACGCCTTCGAGAGGTGCAACCAGGATACCTTCCGTTAGAATGGCCAACCCCGTCCTTATTGCCTTGTCGAGTGCCTCATCTTTTCTACCCTTGTACCTCTTAGCGATCTCTCTGGCTATTTGGAGGGAAACCTCTTCTCTATCCATCTTCGTGCTGAGCTCTCTTATCCTCCTGGAGATGCCTTTTATGGTGTGATCGCCAAGCAGTTCCTCCACCCTTGAAGCAAGGTCCTCGGCCTTTGGGATCTCGACGTAGAGCTGAGGATCAAATCCTTTCTTCCTGGCCTTTTCGGCAACCTTGTAGCACTCGGCCGCTGCCCCCTCCAGGCCCTTGAAATAGTCCTTTATCTCTTTGCTGGCTATTATCGACATACCATCCCTTGTCGTTCCCCGGAAAAGCAGACCAACATGCGGTAGGGTTTGTATAAATATATCGTTGAGAATTGGAGACATCAATTGTCTAGAATTGGTGTTCTGGCCAATACTCTTGACAAAAGTTTCTTATACACCACCTTCGTTGGAAAGGG
>JAZGCT010000036.1:0-18017 GCA_036477085.1 Thermoplasmata archaeon
TGTATCCCCACCGCTATGGCCGTCATACCACTTTGACGTTCAAATGACTAATGGCTATAAAGATTTTGCGATTCAGGAACAAGGATTCGGCCAATTCACCTAGGTTATCGCCAGCACAAGTCCCAAGATCAGGTTCCCTATGAAGAACGATATCAGAAGACCGAGGAGCATCGGAACCATGAAAGGTAACTGCGGTGTCGCCCATGCTTCTTCCCGGCCGAATGCAATCAGCGCCTTGATCTCTTCCTCCTTGTCGCTTCTCCTTTTCAGGAAGACGCTTATCTCCACTCTTTCATTACGCACTCGCTCCATCAGCCAGGCAAATTTGGGGAAATCGCTGAGACTTGCTTTGTATCCAAACAGGCACTGTGGGAACCTAAGATCACCTTTTCTGGCATTTATGACAAGGAAGGCCAAAGGTGCGAAAATGGTCAATATAGCAGCGTTCATGAGGATTACCAGAGAGAAGGGAAAGACGATTTCCATCATACTCCCAGCTTGTGATTCCATTTCAATGACTGGAAATCCGAGGAATGCGGGATAGAACGGAGCCAGTACTGCCAGAGACATCAGGGCCTTGGCATCGGCCCCGCCTTTCAGTAGCCCTGTCTGGAAGAATACATGGGCAACAGTGATCATCGCTGGTATGGTCAAGAGGCGGAGGAAAAGGTCCATCTGATCGGGGTCCTGGTAGAGCAAGAACACTTGGGCAATGATCACGACCCCCACCGTCCCGTAGAGAACGAACCCGAGCGGAACGAAGTGGAAGCCTTCGTCGATTATCGGGTCACGTTCGATATAGACCTCATAGAACAGAATACCTGCCGGGAAGAAGATCAGGAAATGCACCCAGGTCGCGTCGGAATGACTAAAAAGGTCCATCCCCAGAATCAGGAATCCTATGGCCCCAAGGACCATCCAGACCTCGTTCTTAACCCTCCTTGTTCTGACATCGGAGTAGGCAGCAAACCCAAAGAAAACCACTCCGACCAGAAGTCTCAGGAGGGAGAGAGTCTCCATGTTTCTGTGTACAAAGGGTCTGTATATAATACTATTGAGATGGCCATTGAGAAGGTTTATTAGTTATCTTTCTATTGCCTGCCACATGTCAAGCAAACTCTTCTGCATGTCCGTTCTTGGCATCTTCTTTTTGGCCCTTTTCAGTATGAATGCTTTGGCCGCCGATCAGATTGGTAGTAGCGATCTCTACGCGTTTCCCGTTGGAGATATGGACCTTGAGATCCACTTGGACGAGGAACTTGTCTATGTCTGGTCGATCTGCAATACAGGAACCGAGAGATATCATGTTTCGACATCCGTGGACAATCCCGATGATAGCTTCGATGCTACGGTCTCGCCCACCCATCTCGATTTCCTTTCTGACCAGAGCGACGAGGGCTGCAAGGACGTGACCTTGACGGTGCGGGCCCCCGTCACAGGAGACGAAGGGACCGTTATGATCGGAGTTGCCTTCAGCACCACTAACCTATCGACATTTGCTTTGTCGAATGAGACCCTTTTCACAACGAACAGACTAACTGGCATTACTCGCCCAGACAATCCAGAGGGAAAGATTATGGGCTACTTCGAGAATTTCATGCCCTCTCCTCTCGATACTCCGTTCTGGGCTTTCATCGTGACATTCCTCATTTGGCTTGGAATCTCCGCCCTAATCGTTGGTCTGGCGAATCTAATAGCCAGGGTTTTCGCTCGCGAGACCGAGACCAAGGTCGATGACATGATCGTCGAACTGATGAAGGGCCCCATATTCCTTCTGATAATCTTCTTCGGATTTCAATACTCGATGCCCGTCGGTGGAATCGACAGCAGCCAGATACCGTATCTGGACTCGATCTTCGGTATGATGTTGACCGGATTGCTGACTTGGATTGTGTATAAGGTCTTCAAAGACATACTCGTTTACTACGGCACGATACTCTCGGCCAGGACCCAGACCGACCTGGACGACAGGTTGATACCAGTGATTTCGAAACTGGGCGGGCTCATGATAGTTGTTTTTGGAGTCATCGCAATCTTCGGGTCCTTTGGCTTCGACATAGCCCTGTTCCTCGCGGGTATGGGTTTCTTGGGTATTGTCATCGGCTTCGCCGCCAGATCCACTCTTTCGAATTTCTTCGCTGGTATTTTCCTGATGCTGGATCGGCCGTTCAAACCCGGCGATCTGATCGTCATTGGATCCGGAGAGGTCTGCAGGGTAGCCTGGGTCGGATTGAGGAGCACCAAGTTGTATCACGTTGCCAGCCATCAGATGATCACCCTTCCGAACAACATGCTGGCCGAAGAGAAGGTCGTGAACATAACTCAACCCGACGAGAGGTTCAGGACCAAAGTCGAGATCGGAGTTGCTTATGGAACGGACCTGGACCATTTGAAGAACACCCTGCTTGATATAGTGAACAATCATCCGGACGTTCTGAAAGGAAAGGACACGAAGATCTCCTTCCGTGTGCTGGAATTTGCGGACTCAAGCATCAACGTCAAGGTGGTCTTCTGGGTCAACAAAGTGGAGAACAAGTGGCGTGTGGAGAGCGAAGTGAAAGAGTTGATAGACAAGAGGTTCAAGGCGGAGAACATCGAAATACCATTCCCCCAAAGAGTGGTGTACATGCATCAAGAGACGAAGATGTAGCCCGCAGGTGTCGGGTTACTCTTCCCATTTCTTCCTTTCATTCATCTTCTTCTGGTGCTTCTTGGCTTGGACCCTCATCCTTCTTTCCTGATCCATCTTTTGCTTGAGGTCTTTCTTCTTCAGGGAAACCTGCTTTCTTTCGTGCCTCTTCTTCTCCTGTTCCAGAGGGCCCAGCCTGGCGTTTTTCCTTTCGCTCATTAACACCCCCACCGTTGTCACCACAACGCTGATGACTATGATCAGGAAGGCTATGTTGAGGAACTGGTCCTTGTACGGGCTCATCATGGCATAGTAGGAAGTACCTTCTTTGAACGCATTGATGGTGAACGGGAGGGACGCCAGGACGGCTGCCGCCAAACCCCTCCCCATCATGAGCCAGATGGCGAACTTGTCATCCCTGCTCTCCGGGTGTATCCTGACCGTTATGGAAGTAGCCAGGTAACGAACGGCCATCAGCGCCAGGAAAATGAGGACCACTCCGATCAGGAACAGAGTTCCAGTGTTGTTCAAGGCATCCAGTCCTGGGATGATCGTTTCCACATCCATGTGGCCGCTCAAGGATAAGGTGAAGACCAATCCAAGGAACACAAAGAAGAACGTCCTGACTACGAAAGACAGCTCCGAATGGAACTGTTTTATCCTCTCGTCAAGAACGAACTTTGTCTTGATCTTGAACATCCTTGCGATCTCATCCTTGTTGCCGAGAACGAGACCGAAGATGAGCGCCGCCATTGCACCGCTCCCACCCACCAGCTCCACAAACCCGTACAGGATGAACAGGGCTGCTATCGTGATCATGAAGGAGAAGGGCTTTCCGTAGAGCCTTTTGAGAATCCTCAGCCAAAAGATACCGAAGAACAGGGCGACCAGGAACGCAATGGAGAACCCCGCGAACAGGTTGGTGACCGCTTCTGCTGGATCATCCGTTCCAATGATGAATTCAACAAGTGCCAAGGCAACTATGATGCAGAGGACATCCGTCAGGACCGCTTCCAGTGTCAGGACCGTTTGAGTCTCCTCGTCCATGGTCATCCGCCTTACTAGCGTGATGATGACCGCTCCGCTAACGCCGCCCAGGACCGCTCCCAAGAGGATGCCGATGATCAATGGATAGCCCAAGACGACGTTCGCCACAAAAGCAACCGAGATGACTGTCAGGATGAATCCAACAAGCGTGTGAATGAAAGCGATGTTTATCTTCCTCAGAACTAGGTCGAAGTTGAGGTTGAGTCCGCCGTCGAACAGGATTATCACTAGAGCCAGTGCGGCGAAGTAGGGCATCACTGTCTCAAGCAGGGACCTCGGTACCAGTTCGACACCAAAATATGCAATCGTGATCGGACCCAGGATCAGCCCGAGGATTACGAGAATGAGCAGGTCGGGTACTCTGGTCCTCTCGAATATCAGGGTCGCGAAGAAGCCGATGAAAATGATTGCTCCTATTGCCATGAAGGTCAGCAGGACGGTGGGAATGTCACTCACTGGTGTGGTCGCGATTATCTCGGTTTCTGTTGATATGACCAGTTCACCGCTCTCATTCGTCGTTCGGGCCGTAGCATTGAATGTGACGCTCACATTCCCCATCTCTCCGGCTCTGGCGGTTCCGGAATCGACGTAGAGGACCACATCTTCAGTTTCGTAGGGTGGCAGCTGGAACCGTTCTGTGGATAGGTTGGCGACCATGTTCGAATTATCAGAGATGAGCGTGATGTTGACGAGATATGTGACATTGCCGTTGGAATTGAGAAGGGTCCAAGAATAGGTCACGAAGGAGCCCATTTCCGCCTCTTTCTGGAGCGTCTCCTCAATGGAGATTATGACGCCGGTGTCGGGTATTGGCTCAAGGGCGGATGCATTGGTGGACAAGAATACACAGAATAACACTGCGAAGATCGAGAGTGCTCCCATCAGCTTACGCATTGGCGTGCAAATGAGATAAATGGTTTATAAATGTTAGCGAAGTGTGGATTTCTTCAATACGGTTACTTCATTTCCACTTTTCCCTTTTCCAGGAGGGTTTTGAGGGCGTCGTCAGCAGCCTTTTCCTTCTTCTCTTTGCTGTCCAGCGCTTCCCGGGTCTCGATGTTCTGCTTCCTTATGATGTCTCTGGCCATCTTCGCCTCTTCCCTCTTCTCCTTTCTCTTGGAGAGTATCTTCTCCCTCATCTCCATGGCCCTGTTGTGGTAGTAATCCGCCTTTTCTCGGATTGCTGAAAACGCCTCGTGCTTCTTGTTCGACTCAGCAATGAGATGTGAGATCTCCTTTACACGGCCGACGATTTTCTCATGGATGATGTGGGCCTCTTCCGAGAGCTTCACTACCAGTTCGTGCTCCGCGTCCGCCTTCTGAAAGAAGAGGTTGATGGAATCATCCAGGCTCTTGACATCGGTCGACATCTTCTCCTGCTCCTGGAACAATTTCTCGAATTCCCCGATCTCCTTTTTCTTTCGCTTGATCTCTTCCAGAACTAGGTTCTCATCCTTGAGACCCATAGGAACCGTCTCCTGCTTGTTCTGCAGGTTCTCGATATCTGTTCTCATCCTTTCGAGGTTGGCTCCCAGGTTGCCCCCCATCTCCTTTCTCTTCTTCCTTCTGAACTCGATCAGTTCTTTGCCCTTCTTCTGGCACTCGTTCCTCTCTTTCTTGTGAAGCCTCATCTCAGCAACAAGTGAGTCCCTCTGCTCCTTCAGGGTCTGCATTTTGTCGTTGAGCTCCCTCCTCTCCCGATTCAACGAGTCTCTCTCATCCCTGAAAACGTTGGCATCATCGTTGAACGCGTCCCTTTTGTCGAGCAGCGAACGGAACTTGATTTCCGCCAGGGCCAACTCGGATTTGCTTTTCTTCCTCACCATCCTCATCTTTCCTTATCTTGAGCGCTGGAAGTGGTAGAATGATGACCTTTTGCCAAATTAAGCTTTTCCTCTATTATCCGGTTGGACAATTCACCGATCTCCTTAGGGCTCAACTCTTCCACTCTTCTCTGGGAGCCCGGAAGTCCTGAAACGAACTGAGCCATCGATTCCTTGGTGTCTGAGAGACTCATCCATTCGAGCATCAGCGAGTTCCTAATCTGCTTTCGCCTATGGCTGAACAGGGCGTTGACGACCTTGAAGAAATGTTCCTCGTTAATGACCTCGAAGGGTGGATGCCTGGGCTCGATCCTGACAATTGACGCGTCCACCCTGGGCACAGGGTAGAACAGGGTCCTCGGGACCGTCTCGAGAATCTCGCAATCGGCCCTGTAGAATGCGTTGACCGAGAGCCTGGAGTAGTCCTCGTCCCCCTCAGATGCCACCAAACGTTCAGCGAACTCCTTCTGATACATCAGTATCCCGGAGTCAAAAGGTTCGTCCAGTAGCTTGAAGGTGATGGGCGATGAGATGTTGAACGGGAGGTTTGAGACCACCTTGTCGAATTCCGGCAGGTCGACCTTGAGGACGTCTCCTCTGATGATCTCCACATCCTCATATGTTCGCTCGATGTAGTCCGCTGCCGCTGGATCAGCCTCCACCGCAACAACCCTCTTGGCCCTCGTGGAGAGAATGCCCGTGAGTATCCCCAGCCCTGGGCCGATCTCGAGCACAGTGTCGTTGTTTCCCACGTTGGCGTATTGCACTTGTCGGTTCGCGGTCGCCTCATCACAGAGGAAATGCTGGCCCAGTCTCTTATTGGGAGTCATCCCAAGATCTCTTATCCTGGCTTTGAGTTCAGAGACCTCCATCTTGGCGATATCGATGACTGGGCCTATAATAGTTTTTTTGGCGATGTGATTCATCCAACAAGTATTATATAGCCATGCACTTAATGAAACGAAAATGTTCATCCCTTTCCAGGCTAACGAGAGCGGCCCTGCATGCTGGGTCTTGGGACTTGTTCTCCTTCTTCTCTTGATCGCGCTGGTCATCTTGTATTTCTATCAGCGATACATAGCTAGCAAGAAGGCCGTGCATCACCTCTGTGATTACTGCGGGCACATGGTAACTGCGGTATCAGACTGCCATCATGCCATGGTCAGGGAGAGGTTCCTTCACGGGGTCTGCATGGAATGTAAGAAGGAATGTAAGCTTGTTTGCGCAAGGTGTAAGAGACCTCTGTAGGATCTGGCCAGACTCTTGGATTCTCACTTCGTTCATGCTGTTGATCTGATATGATTCTCAAAGCTCCGAGCATATTCCTCGAATGTCCCACAGCCATCCTTGCCAGGGCAGAAGAACCTCTTGTACTTGGCGCAATACAGGCCGTACCACGCATCGTAGTCGCAGGCCTGTTCCTCCTGGTCATTGGACTTGGAGAAGAAATCACAAACCTGCCGCCCGCCACATAGCACACCATCGACATTGGAGTTGGAGCAATGCCCTTCCCCGTAGAAGTATTTGCACATGTTTCCCCATCCCTTTGATAGACGCTCCTGGTTATGCGGTGGAGGAGATATAAACCTTCCGAGATTCATGCAACACTGACACTGTCGATGTTGTGATGCCGGCTCATCAGCTCCCTCGCGACCTTCAGGTTCTTGGCGTCCCTGCCGATGGCCAAACCCTTCTGGGTGGTCTCGACAGATACCGTTGCATGAAGACCCTTTCCCCTCTCCTCGATGTCCACGCTCTTTATGTTGTATGACCTGAAAATGTTCCTCAAGAACTGCTCTGGCATGGAGGAATACTCTATGACCTTGATTTCCTTATGCATCATTTCCCTGAGCTTCGCAACGTTCTTCCCGCCTTTGCCAATCGCCTTCCCGCCTTCTCCTTCTTTGACTACAAAAACGAGCTTCTCAGGGGTCTCCAAGAGGTCCTTGGCTGTCGACCTGGTCACCCTCTGGAACAAACCGATGATTCTGAGTGTGTCCTCATTGAAACTGATGTCTGTCATTGGGCATCCTACCTGGACAAAATTCTGGATCCCCCTGCATCGATGATCGTCAGAACTGATATTGAAAACGGTTTTCCGCAAAGCGCCCCGAGTGCGACATTGTCCCCTGGGAACTCCAGGACCGTGGCGATTTTCTGGTTCTCAAGAAAATCATTCGAAAAGTTACTGGCCAGAACTATCATCTTAGCTGTCCTGTTCTTGACTGATTTCTCCGCTTCCTTCGATCCGAACAGAATCTTTCCTGTGGTAATTGCGATCTTGAGATTCCTCTCGATGTTCATCACTTGCCACCCCCCTTCTTCTTCTGCTGTGGCTGGTACACGAGGTTCACTGCCCCGGTCCCCAATGTGATCGGCTGTCCCACTATTACATTCTCCGCCACTCCGTCCAGTTTGTCTTCTTCCCCCATGATGCCGGCTTGCAGAAGATGTGTGCTTGTGATCTCGAATGCAGCCCTGGCTAGAACGCTGGACTTCCTTCCCGATATGCCGTGTCTGCCAATCGCCTTCACATCCCCATCGTTCGTCATTATGTCTGCCACGAGCATTATGTGCCTTATATCGACCGTCAAGCCCTGCTCTCTGAGTGTTTCGGACGCTTCGTGCGTGATGGAGTTCCTTGCAGCTTCGATACCTAACACCTCGTAGATTTCCTGGACGCTGTTCGTCTTGGTTCTTGTCGGATCTATCTCATCCATCTCGAGCACGGCCGAGAGGTTCGAACCTTCCGTGTAGATGACGAAGCTTGCCCCTTTCCTTCTGATGATCGCCCTGTGAATCCTGTCGATTCCTTTTATCTTGTAGTCCTTCACCGTTTCCACAAGCTTTTGGAGGTGTTTGTAAGATGATTTCTCTGACTCGATCGTGAAGACCACGCCCTCTTTCTTTGTCTTTCCTTTAGTTGCCTCCACCTTCTGGGCGCCCTTCATCTTCTTCATAACATTCTCAAGATCGGTGATCGAGACCCTCTTTTCCTTCATCTTGTCGGGGTCAGGATGAATCACGACCCGCATGCCGGTGATGTCGGTTTCAATGTCGGAGAGATCCTCTAGACTTGTCTGCTCAATCTCTGATGCGATCTGCTTCACATCATCCAGCGTGACGTTGTCTCTCTTCATGTGAATTTCCATCAAGGGTGTGCTCGGAACCCGTCTTGCATCTACGATCTCTATGAGTCTGGGCAGGCCTAATGTGACGTTGATCTCTGCAACACCAGCATAGTGGAAGGTTCTCATAGTCATCTGCGTTCCGGGTTCACCTATCGACTGCGCCGAGACAATACCTGCCGATTCGTTGGGATCTATCAAGTGGAGTTCATACCTCTCGTTCAGCTTGGAGAGGATTTCCTTCATCGTTTTCTTAGTGATCTTGTTGCCTTCGATCCGATGTGCCAGATTCCTCATCACCGACAATGGGAGGTTCAGCCCCATTTTCGTCTGCAGACCGTCGATTTCCTTCTCCTTTGGGCTTAGCTTGATCTTCACTGGGATCTTGACCTTCTTCTTGGACGCTTTCTTCTTGGCGGCTTCGGGCTTCTCCTTTGCCTTCTTCTTGGCGGGCTTCTTGACCGATGGGACTTCCCGCCCCAGCTTCTTGAATACTTGAGCTGCGTCCTCCGTCGAGATATGCTTGACTATGTCCTCGAACGAGGCCTTCTTGAGTGAAGTCACGGTAAACCCAGCATCTGCAAGTATGGAAGAGACCTTGGCGCCCAGATCCCTCTTCTTGAGTGCGTTGACAGTGTCCTTCTTTGCCATCTACTCATCCTCCTCGGTCGAAGGCAGGGCCTCATCATCGACTTCCATCCCCATCATGTCCTTCTCCTTCTCACCATATCCGGTGATGTCCTTCTCTACCTCCAGGAGGTTGTAGTCGGCCTCTCCTAGGACTTCCAGCAATACATCGTCCATGTCCACAGGGTCACCTTGAACGCTCCTAGATGGGTCCACGTTGTCCTCTCCGAATTTGAATTGAATGATTGTGTCTGCTGTGTTGCGGACCGTCCTGTCCTCCTTGACCTTCAGATCCTCTAAGGCATTGATGAGCCTCCTCTGCATGTAACCAGATCTGGATGTTCTCACAGCTGTATCGACCAGACCCTCTCTACCGCCCATGCTGTGGAAGAAGTACTCCGTTGGAAGAAGACCGCTCTTGTAGCACGACTTGACGAAACCCTTCGCGTCGGCTCCCAGGTCGCCCGCTTCGAAGTGTGGCAACGTTCTGTTCCAGTATCCTCTGGACAACCTCTCGCCTCGGACCGCCTGTTGCCCAATACATCCAGCCATCTGGCTGAGGTTGAGCATGGATCCTCTTGCACCGCTTTTGGCCATTATGACCGCAGAATTCTCCAGACCCAGATGCTTTCCCGCGATCTCTCCCGCGGTGTTCCTGGCCTTACCAAGTTCCTGAAGCGCTTCCACCTCGAGCGTTTCCTCCAGGGACCGACCAGGTATCTGGTCCAACATGCCCTCTTTGTACGCTTCAACAAGGTCTTCGACCTTCTTTGCAGCCTTCCTGAGGACCTCGGCTATTTGTTTCTTCTCCTCCTTCGGTATGTCCTCGTCGTCTATGCCAGTGGTGAATCCTCTGATCCCAATGGCACCGATGGCCAGCTTAGTGGCGTCGTCCAAGAACTCTCTTGCCCTGTCAGGTCCATAGTCCCGAGCGATCTTGTCCAGGATCTTGCCCTTGAACGCTCCTATTCCCTTCTCGTCAATGGTTCCTGTCAGGATTTCCCCTTTCCTGATCTTGACATATCCGTCGTTCTCACAATCCTCCAGCTTGCACTCGTCGCATTTCTGGCAGATGGACGCTTTGAAGTTCATATTAAGGTCCTTCGGCAGGGCAGTGCTGAACAACTGCTTTCCCGTCCAGTATTCCCCTTTCTTGTCCTTGATCTTGGGTTTTGGTATCTTGTCGATATTCACCAGCGGGGCGAGAATATGTAAGGTCTCATCCCTGGTGAACTTCGAGTCCATGTACGTCATCAGGAAGGCACCACTGATGTGGTCGTGAATGGCCCCGATCACCGGGCCTCCGAACCTCGGGGACAGTATGTGTTCCTGGACCTTCATCAGGATTCTCGCCTCGGCTCTTGCCTCCTCGCTCTGCAGCGCGTGGAGGTTCATCTCATCTCCGTCGAAATCCGCGTTGTACGGTGGGCAGACCGAAAGATTCAGTCTGAACGTCTTGTGGGGCATGACCCTTACTTCGTGTGCCATCATGCTCATGCGGTGAAGTGAAGGTTGCCTGTTGAAAAGAACGATATCTCCATCCTTCAGCTGTCTTTCTACGGTGTATCCGTTCTCGATAGTCTCCGCCACAGTCTCGGCGTTCTTCTCGGTGATCCTGATCCTTCTGCCGTCCTCTCTTATCACGTAGTTGACGCCATGGACGTATGTATCGCCCTCTGGCAAGGGACCCTTTGCTACCCATTCCTTGACCGTGTCGAAGTTGTAATCCTGAACCTTAACCGGAACTGTAAGCTCTCTGGCGGCTTCCACTGGCACGCCAACCTCGTTCATGGACAGCAACGGGTCGGGCGAGATGACCGTCCTGGCCGAGAAGTTGACCCTCTTTCCAGAAAGGTTGGATCTGAAACGCCCCTCTTTTCCCTTTAGCCTCTGCACTAGTGTCTTCAGCGGCCTACCTGATCTGTGTCTCGCTGGAGGTATCCCGCTTGTCTGGTTGTCAAAGTACGTGGTGATATGATACTGCAGAAGCTCCCACAAGTCCTCCACGATCAGTTGTGGTGCTCCCGCGTCCCTGTTCTCTCTCAACCTCTGATTGATTCTCAGAACGTCTACCAGTTTGTGGGTGAGGTCATCCTCTGACCTGTCACCGCTCTCAAGGGTGATCGAAGGACGAACGGTCACCGGCGGTACCAAAAGGGCAGTCAACACCATCCATTCAGGTCTCGCAACAGCAGGCGCAATGCCCAAAGGCGGCAAGTCCTCGTCAGGTATCCGCTCCAGTCGTTCCCTCACCTCCTTTGGAGTGAGCTTATGCCCGTCCTCCCTGAAAGTGGTGGGTTTGTCAAGCGTTATCTTGGACTGCTCTGTCGCACAATGAGGGCAGATCTGGCGCTTGCTCGCGTCCTTTGCGGTCTCCTTTGTGACCATCTGGATTTTGAGGTAGCCTCCGCCCATCTCTTCGATGATTTCCCTTTCCTTGGAATACTCCTCGATTTGCTTTCTCGTCAACAGCAGCCTGCCGCAGGATTTACAGGTCGCCTGAAGAAGCTTCTTGATATCTTTGATGTATCCTACATGGACGACTGGCATGGCAAGGTCTATGTGCCCGAAGTGACCGGGGCAGTCGTCCACCCTGCCTCCGCATGTCTTGCATCTCAAACCAGGCTCAATGACGCCCAAATGTGAGTCCATCAGACCCATGTCTATCGGAAAACCGTCATCGTCGTAGGTATCTGCGGTAATGATCTTGCTGCCCGACATCCTCCTGACCTCGTCAGGGGACAGAAGTGCGAATTTGATCGATTTTATACGTTTGGTCATTCCTCTATCCATCACTTGATCACCTCAGGTAAGGCCCTCCAGTTGGAGCCTCATTGCCACTCCCAGCGAAAGAAGCTCGTCCAGCAGCAGTTTGAACGCATAGCTCGTCTGCACCGGAGAAATCTTGGAATTGTTCTCGCACACCGGACATCTCAGGTTCCCCTTTCTGTCTTTGATGGCAAAATGACCGCATTCCGGATTACCGCACACATATTGGAGGGTTCCATCCGACTCGTCCAGCAGTCTGTCCTTGATCACCATGGCTGCGCCGTGCCCTATCAGGCAGTCCCTCTCCATCTCTCCGAACCTAAGCCCGCCCTGTCTCGAACGACCCTCGGTCGGCTGTCTCGTTAGAATCTGGATCGGCCCCCTTGAGCGAACATGGAGTTTCCCGGAGACCATATGGTGGAGTTTCTGGTAGTAAATGACCCCCACAAAAATCTCGGCATCGATCATGTCCCCTGTCAACCCGTCGTACATGACCTCCTTGCCATTTGACTTGAATCCGTTCGTTATCAATGCATTCCTGAGCGACTCCTCCCTCTCGCCGCTGAACGGGGTACCGTCCACGAATCTTCCGTTCATTGACCCGATCTTGCCGCCGATCATTTCCAGAACATGCGCGACGGTCATTCTGGACGGAATGGCATGCGGGTTCATTATCAGGTCCGGAACGATGCCCTCGCCTGTGAAAGGCATATCCTCCATGGGTGCTATCAGTCCGATGACCCCTTTCTGACCGTGCCTGGATGCGAACTTGTCCCCAAGCTCCGGAATCCTGAGGTCCCTGACCTTAACCTTCGCTAGCTTGCTTCCGTTCTCGGACTCGGTTAGCATCGCGCTGTCCACCCAACCGCGTTCTCCGTGCCGAACGGTGATGCTGGTCTCTCTCCTCTTCTGTGGCGTCAGAAAATCGGTTTCCTCCTCCAGGAATCGAGGGGGTGATGTCTTCCCGATGAGGACATCTCCTCCATCAACAGCAGCCTCTGGGCATATCATTCCGTCGTCTGGTGTGAGATTGCTGTACGACAGGTCAGCCCTGGCTCCCCTGACATCCGGTGAGGGAATCTCGAAGTGGTCCTCCTGGCCACCAGGATATCTCCTCTCCTCGGAGCTATAGGTCCTCATGAAAGTGGACCGTCCAAGACCTCTGTCTATGCTGGCCTTGCTCATGACAATCGCATCTTCCATGTTGTAGCCGCGATAGGACATGACCGCGACGACGTAGTTCTGACCGGCTGGCCTGTTGTTGAAATTGACGTATTTCATCTCTTCAGTCTGGACAAGCGGTGCCTGCGGGTAGTGGAGAAGATGGCCTCTCGTGTCCGGCCTCTTCCTGTAGTTCGACGCTCCAAGTCCCAAGGACTGCTTCGCCATTCCGGCGCCCATTGTGACCCTAGGTGATGAGTTGTGTTCTGGATATGGTACCAGACCTGCGCAGACCCCGAGGATCGTCATAGGGTCCATCTCGAGATGCGTGTGTTCCGGCTTGAGAAGCGTCTCGACTTCGAAAACCTCATTGCAGTGGTGGCACTCCAGTCTTGGCGTGTCCTCCTCGCCCATATTGACCCAGCTCACATCATTCCTGGACAAGGGGGCACTGCAGTGCTCGCATCGCGCTGGGACATCGTAGGGATATATGGCGATGAACGAATCCTCTTCCTCCTCCGCGTCCACCCATTCGACCACGCCGATCCTGATGAGGTCGCTCATCTTTCGCTTGCCTATGGTTATCTCTTCCAGATGTTTTGCAGTTAAGACCGGCCTTCCATCTCTGATCACTACCAGCGGTCTTCGAAGCCTCCCCTCGTCGCAGTTGATGATGACCTCATTCATGTGTCGGTCATGACGTATGTTGACCTCATGAGGGAGCAGACCTTCCCGTCTCCTTTCCCTGATTTTCTTGACCAGTAGTTCTGCGTTGTCGTGCAGACCGACCAGGTCCCCGTTGATATAGACCCTTGTGAGCGAGGTCTGTTCTCCCTTCACCTGTTGGGTCCCTAGATCAGCCAGTAGGACCTTGACTTCGCCCTCTGACACACCCTCAGAAACATCGACTATCAGTGCACAATTCTTCACTAGGCCGCAGTTCTGACCTTCAGGAGTTTCGTTGGGACACAGCCTCCCCCATTGTGTTGGATGAAGGTCCCTTGCCTCAAAGTGAGGCTGACTTCTTGTCAGCGGTGATGTGACCCTTCTCAAGTGGCTGATCGTGCTCATGTTGGAGGTTCTGTCCAAAAGCTGCGATACGCCGGCCCTGCCGCCCACCCAGTTTCCTGTAGCCAAAGCGTGGAGAAGTCTCTGCGTGAGCAGGTCTGGTCTAATGGACGAGGAGATCTTGACCTCCCTCTTTCTGGCATAGTTCCTCTCTACCTGGTATCTCAGGTCCTTGATGAGATTGGCGAAGCTCACTCTGAACAGATCTTCCATCAGGTCACCAGCCAGTTTGAGCCTCTTGTTAGCGTAATGGTCCTTGTCGTCCTGATGTCTCTTCTCCAAGGACAACTCAAGAACGGTTCGTGCCACACGACCTAAGAATATTGCCTTCTTTATCCTGTCCTCGCGCGCATCTCCGAGATGGGGCAAAAGTGACCTGTCGACGATCGAGGATACCTTCCGTTCTCTGTATTCCTTGGCTTGACCCGTTGCGAACTTCTTCTCAAGCCAGTTCAGTGCATCGGTGTTGGTGAAGATTCCAGTCGGCGGGAACAGTTTCTTGTTCTGACATTCCTCGATGTTGGCATATACAATGTTCCTCATCTCCGGATCGGAGACGATAGCCTCGAAGATCTCTGCGTCGGAGTCCATCCCGAGAGCCTTCATCAGGATTATCAGAGGTATTTGGCCGGACGCTGTTGGCACAGAGACCATTAGCATGCCATCCTTCTTCTTCTCCATCAGTGTGAGCGCCCTGTAGCCCTCCTTCTGGGAGAAGACCTTGGCGACCTCCACCTTCTTCCCGTACCTCTCGCTGTATTCCACAAGGACCCTGTTTGGTGCGAGGTCCTCGAGCGAGATGGTCGCCCTCTCAGTACCGCCGATGATGAAGTAGCCACCTGGGTCGCGCGGATCTTCGCCCAACTCGATGAGCCTTTCTCTGTACCCCTCATCTGTCAGCTCCCCTTCGTCCTCCAGGTTTTCCTTGTAGAGGGTGCACTTCTTGGACTTGATCATTATGGGGAGTGAGCCTATCCTGACCCTTTCTGGCTCGTGTTCTACTCCGTTCTCGATCACCGTGAACTCCAGTTCAATCGGGGCTTGGTAATTCAGGTTCCTGAGTCGTGCCTCCATTGGGGTCAACTTGTGTGTCGCCCCGTTCGCTTCCCTGACCTCTGGCATGCCAACGCGAATGGTCGGTTTCGCGTCGTAGTCGATCTTGAACTTCTCGTCCCTCTTCCTGCCGAACCTGATTTCGACCATGTCGCCATCGGTTCTATCCTCATCCAGCCTTATCATGCCCCTCATTTCGTCCTCGACGCTGCTCCTGAGGTTGTCGACAATCCTCTGCATCCTCGCGTTCGGATTGTCCAGTGTTGGAAGAAAATCATTAAAACTGGCTATATGGTGGTTTACTACGCTCCTCTCCTTGAAGAAAGCTTCAACAAGTTCTCTCATTGAGGACTACCTCCTTATTATCAATCGATACGCCATTGACCTGCCTGCGGTCTCGCTAGCCCGAATTATCTTGACGACCATGCCCTCTTTGACCTCTTCGTTCTGATTGAGAATCTTGATGCACGGATCTGTGAACTTGATCTTGGGGAGTTGTTCCTTGGAGATCTTCAGGTCAGATATGACTTTCTTCGCTTCTTTCTCACTCAACAACCTGTGCTCTGGGACTAATTGGTGTTCCATAACGTTGAAGGGCATATTCCACCTCTGGTGATTCTCTCCTGGGGGGCGTTCGACCATATGGGTATAACGGGCCCGCGGGGAATTTCGAGTCCTCCTGTGTTGGAGTTACTATTCGAACCCCGGACCACCTGGTTTCTTTCTAACTGGGTCGCACAGCTTGTCTTTTCGATCACGTTAGATAAAAGCCAGATGCTCTTTCTAGGGAGTTTTATCACTGAGACAAGAACTCCAACCTAGCTGAGCTACGGGCCCTACGCTTCTCCAGGCAAGCATGCGAACTGTAGCAATTGCTAAACACCCTTATTAACTTTTTGGCCGGAAGTCTTTTTGGCCAGACGTTTTTCCGTTTTTTTGTTTAATTTCAGAGAGTAAGATATTGATCCAAGGATAAAAACCCAAAAAAACAATAAATATAAATATTAGTGCTCAAAATAGGCCTGGAATTCGATAAAATCTTTATATTAAGCCATTATTCTTAGGACGGATTCGAATGGAAGAACAAAGATGCTCATCCTGCGGGGCCATCCTTTTCGGAGAAGGCAACGTCGTCTTCAAGTGCCCTAAATGTCATGAGAGCGAGATCGGGCGCTGCTCCAATTGCAGGGATCAGAGCGTCACTTACGTATGCAAGGCTTGTGGTTTCGAAGGACCTTAGGTGGGAAACATGGGAAAAGTTGCAATTACGTTCAGGCTGATGCCGGAAGGCCTTGAGACCGACATCGATAAGCTTCAGGAAGATGTCAAGGCCCTTCTGGGAGATTTTGTGAAGTCGATGCAGTCCAAACCCTTCGCTTTCGGTTTGAACGCATTGTACGTGGTGGCTTTGGTTCCAGACGAGAAAGGTATCGCTGATAAGCTGGAATCCTCACTTGGCGAGATCAAGGAGGTCCAGGGCGTTGAGGTCGTCGGTCTGGACCTTTTGTAGGCCAGCCGCGAGATATGTTCACTTTACAGTCTGTGAATTCTTTGATACTACTTATCTGAAAACGCTTAAATAAAGGAGGATTACATGCTCGGTGTGATGCCTATGATTCCGTTCGACATCGGCGGGGACATCTCCCAGTTCTTTGGGGACTTCGGGCTCATCATACTCATCGTCATAATCATGTTCGTCGTGATGCTGTATGGGCTGGCCTACTTCTCTCGATACATCGAGTTCCAGAAGCTGAAGGAAAGCAAGTATCTTGATGATTCCATACTGAACATGATCAACAAGGCTGTTCACGTAATCGTGATATTCATCGTCCTGATGCTCTCCATCGTCCTTGTCCAGACAAGGTCCGAGACTGTTCGGAGCGGACTGATCACCTTCTTTGAGTTCTTCCCTGCGATCTTCATTGTCATTGTCATCCTTTTCACGGTCTACGTGTTCATGAAGGTCCTAGAGAGATTGATCATCTCTCTCCGGAGCCAGGTGTCCAAGGGGGACGAGGCCATAGAGACCTCACGTTTCCTGAGCCTGACTGAGATATTCCTCAAGTACACGATATACACACTTGGCACCTTGTTTGCCATTTTCGGAGGGTTGGCCGCATTGCCCAGTGGTGATCTGAAGACCTGGGTCGTGGATAACATATTCGGCCCTCTGGGCGCCAAATGGCAGAGCCTGGCCTTTGTGGCCATAACCATCTTGATCGCTTATGTTCTCCACATGTTCATCGACTCGGTGTTGGAGGATTACAAGAAGAGATCGAAGAAGTTCAGTCCAAGGGTAATCGACGTGTTCCGGTCGATATCGAAATACGTATTCATGTTCATCGCTGGAGTCATCGTTGCATTGATACTGCTGAGCACCGTTGTTTCCGAAACCGAGATCTATGTTATCGCAATCGGGTTCACCATCATGGCCGCGGGCGTCACAATTTCCCTCTCCGATCCGATTAGGAATGTGCTTTCTGGGATCGTCCTGATGATGGCAGATCCGTTTGACGAGGGGGATCGTGTGAAGATCTTGGACCATCTGGTCTGCGATGTTCTGCAGATGAACCTGACCTTGACCACAGTGAAATCCCTGAGGGGTGAGGTCATCAGCATCACCAACGGCGAGGTCATGACAAAGAGCATCGTCAATTTCACCAGATCTGGTGCCTAAGCAATGAATGTCAATGTCGGCGTTTCTTTTCACAT
>JAZGCT010000037.1:0-3422 GCA_036477085.1 Thermoplasmata archaeon
TGTGCATATGAGCTAGTACCCGTCCGATTGGGAAATGTTCCGCGATCCCAGACTCAGAACCTCCATCAAATGAGCAGGGACGGGATGTTGGGCTTGGCCGAATGGACGAGAGTTCCCAATCCATCCGAGTTCACCTTGGTAGCGAAAGAGGTCGAGGATATCATGATTGAAACCGATGGAAAGGGTCAGTGTCCCCGAGGGCAGTTCTTTCTATTGGGACAATCCCGGCATTCCCGGTTCTTGTGGAAAACTTGCAGAATGACGAATCCTATGGTGACGAAGACCAAGGTCAGGACAAGGTAATACGGGTTGAAATCCGTCAACAGCAGGTAGAGGGCGGTCAGGAGCGCTATCACCCACACTATCGAGAAGAAGGGAATGAACGTCTTGAACATCTTGGGGAACTTGGCCACATCTCCCCTTTGAAGACCTCCGCGGCGACCAATCCATATCCCGATGGACAATAAACGCTCCCATGCAATGCACAGTACGAACAGGCGAACTCATGAAGAGAACGATCTCGACCGCCAGGAATATGAGGAACAGGGACCCGTACAAAATGCCCAGGTGAAACACGCCCAGACTCAATCCAGGATCTTCCCGCTAGCTGCCATCTTCTCAGGGTCGACCAACACATCTACGATACAGGGCTTGTCAGAAGCGAACGCCTTTGCCACGGCCGCATCTAGTTCACTTGCGTCTTCGACCCGATAGCCTTCTCCTCCCGTTGTCTCGGCGAATGCTGCGAAATTGGGATTTGGGAAGTCCACGCCGAACACTGGGTAGCCGTCCCTTTCCTGCTCCTTCCTTATGTTCTTCAGTTCCGCGTCATTGAAGATCACGACCTTGATTGCTAGGTGCTCCCTCACAGCCGTCGTGAAATCGGCCATAAGCATTCCAAAACCGCCATCTCCGGTAACGCATATCACCTGCCTCTCGGGGAAGTCGATCTTTGCCGCAAGCGAGGCGGGAAGGGCAAACCCCATGCTGGCCATGTTGGCCGATAGGTACGTCTTCTGTCCTTCGCAAACGAACTTCTTGTAGAACCAATAGGTATGGTCCCCAACATCAACGCAGATTATCGCGTTCTTGTCAACATGTTTCTGAATGGTCCTCACCACGAATCCTGGATTTATCGGAGTTGAGAGGTCGTTTGAGTCCTCCTCGATCTCCTTGAAATGCTTCCTCCTTACTTGCACTATTCCTTCCAGGAACTCAACATCTTCCTCTTTCTGCTCCAAGTGTAGCATGAGCTCCTTGAGTACAAGTACCGAGTCCCCGATGAGCCCAGCGGTGATATCGAAGGTCTTCCCCAATCTGGTGGGATCGATGTCTATCTGGACTATCTTGACATCTGGTGGAATGAGGTTGGCGTGTCTGAACCCGGACCCTATTATGATGATAAGGTCGCAGTTGCGAACGGCTTTTCCAGCGTGCTTGGAGCCGATGGATCCCAGGACCCCCAGGCTGTGTCCGTGCGTTTCATCTATCACCCCCTTTGCTCTGGAAGTTGTGGCTATCGGCGCTTTCAACCTCTCTGCAAGCTCCAGCAGGATATCGCCCGAATGTCTTGCTCCCCAACCAGCAAGTATGACGACCCTCTTCGAACCGTTGATGACCTCAGCCGCCTTCACGATCAGTTTGTGTTCAGGGGTGACCGGATGCTGGAACAGCCTCCTTCTGATCTCGTACACCTTCTCGGAGAGACGCTCCCCCAGAATGTCGGTTGGGGTGCTGACCACCGAGACACCCGGCTTCCGGTATGCATACTTGGTGGCTCTTGTCACCAAGCTCAGAGCTTGACTGGCCCTGGTGATCGTTGCCGCATATTCAGCGAACGGCTTGAACAGTTCGATTTGATCGATCTCCTGGAACGCCTCGCTTCCAAGATAGACCTCGGCGACCTGACCGGCAAATGCCAGTACTGGACTTCTGTCTGTTGCCGCGTCCATCAGGCCGGTAATCAGGTTGGTGCTTCCGGGACCCGCGATCGATATGCAGACACCCAAGGTGTCAGTCATCTTCCCGTGGGCTGATGCCATGAACGCCGCCGTCTCCTCGTGGCGCGTCAGAACGAACCTAATCTTGTGGCTCCTTCTTATTGAGTCAATCAGTGGCAGATTTGAATCCCCCGGTATGCCGTAGACACAGTCAACCCCGAAGGCTTCCAGCTGCTCCACGATCTTGTCCGCTACTGTTGTTCCAACACTGTCATCTTCTTTCAGAATCCCTGTTGGCACAAAGGCCGACTTGGGGGCGCCGCAGACCGGACATCGGAACGAATCTGGAAGGTCGTCGAACTTCTTCCCTTCTTTTGCCTCATCGAACACCCAATTGCACACGGAGCATCGGTACTTCGCCATAGTCCATCAGTCCCTTTCTTGCATCCTAACTTGAATACTTTGCATTTCAGGTCATTCTCATGATTTCAGATATCCTTCAGGGGCCGGCACAGTATGTTCTTCTGTGGATCGAAAATCTTCTTCGCCTCTTCGCGCGTAACGATTCCCTTCTGGACGGCCAGCTCCTCGACAGATATCTTCTTCTCCATTGACTCCTTAGCCAGCTCGGCCGCCTTGAGGTACCCTATCTTGGGACTCAACAGCGTTGCCATTGACGGGTTCATGCTCAGGTAGAGTTTGCACCTTTCTTCATCAACGTCGATACCCCTGACGCATTTCTCGGTGAACACAGGGAGATAGTTCGTCAGTATGGATATGGGAAAGAGGATGTTGTGGGTCATCAGCGGCGTCATAACGTTCAATTCCATTTGACCTGCCTGACCCGCATAGGAGACGGCAGCATCATTTCCCAAGACATGGAAGCATATCATGTTGAGGCATTCGGCCATCACTGGGTTCACTTTTCCCGGCATTATTGAGGACCCCGGCTGAACGGCAGGAAGTTCGATTTCTGCAAGTCCAGTGGTGGGACCCGATCCCAACAGCCTCAGGTCGTTTGCTATTCTTATCAGTTCCAGGGCTAGTTCTTTAAGTGAGCTGGACACGGCCACAAGTTGCGATCGGCTTTGGAGACCTTCGAAGGTGTTCTTGGCTGCTCTGTACTCGGTGGAGGTCAACTCTGAGAGCTTCCTGATTACCCGGTCTCTGAACTCCGGATGCGCATTCGCTCCTGTCCCCGTGGCAGTTCCGCCGATGGGGATCTCGAGGAGGTCATTCCTGCGCTGCCAGATCCTCTCTGTGGCTCTCTCAACAGCGCTGCCGTAAGCTCGGAACTCGTCTCCCAGAGCGACCGGGATCGCATCCATCAAGTGGGTTCTTCCGGATTTGGAGATCATACAGTATTCCTCTCCCTTCTCTGCTAATGCTCGGGCCAGTTCTTCCAGCACGGGCAAAAGACGGTCCAGCGCCATTATTATCGCAATATGAGTTGCCGTGGGAAACGTGTCGTTGGAAGACTGC
>JAZGCT010000038.1:0-5807 GCA_036477085.1 Thermoplasmata archaeon
CCATCGGAATGTCCAGGGTCATGTTCTTGGCGCCCTTTACCAGGATCGACCCCAGATAGACATATCGGCTTCCCCCGGTGCTGTACACGCTGTAAACGTCATGCAATCCTTCTTGGAGCATCACTGAATACCTGCCCGTTTCGTCCGATGTTATGAACCTATCCCTTGGAACCGTGGATCTGGACCTGAACTCCAGATACGTGTAAGGAGCGGTCTTCCCACCGGCGAGCGTTCTTCCGGAAACCGTTCCGGCTGGTACCAGGGTCATGTCCGCCGTGACGTTCTCCGACATCTTCAGCAATACCCTGACAGGAAGACTGGATTCGTCTCCAGTGGATACCTCGATGGTCAGCTCTCCAGGCAGAAGGTTCTGGTAAGTGAGGTTCCCTCCTGAGTCCGTTCTGGTCATTATGGTGGTCTTGTTAGACTCATCATAAAGACTCGCGGTGGCATTGCCAGCAGGTTCGCCATTATGTTTGCGGACAGTGCCAGTGATGGAGGTCGCTGTTACGTTCATGTTCCTCGTGAGCACCTTCTCTCTCTCCACGGTGACCGTCTCAAGTCCCAGCAACCTCCCTTCAGTCTTAAGGGTGACCTCGTAATCCCCGGGGAATGCTCCCTCGAGGTTGTAAGTGCCATTCTCGTCAGTCATTATCTCCCATGTCTCGTTGACGGCGGTATGGTCGAATGTCAGGAGCGCGTTGGGGAAGACCAGCTCGTCCTCGTCATATTCAGTGTTGTAGTTCCAGTCCAGATAGATAGTTCCCGCCAAAGTACCGCCTTCGACATCGATGTTCTTGGTGATCAGGTAATCCAGCTTGCCGTCGCCGTCGGAATCGAGTGGTCTTCTCATTGCCTGGTCCTCGGTGACGTTGAATGTGACCACGTTAAGTTCCGTCGATCCCAGGTTGGTGAGATCCTGGAGGGGTCCGACCGAAACCTGCAGTGATATCTCTCCGAACGGTACCAGTGCGCTGTACTTGCCTTCGGAGTCCGTCTTGGTCAGGTAGTGAATCACCTGGAGCTCATCCCTGACCGTGATCCAGGCACCTGATAATGGTGATACACCGTCGACCATCACCGTTCCATTGACGTATGCCCCGTCGTAGTACTGCATAATGACAACGCCGTTGAACATGGTGGACCTCGGGCTCGCGTCCACGACCCCCTCCATCTCGCCGCTGCTGATCTTCTGCGAATAATCTATGGCGGTCTCGAAATTGATGGCGGTCCAGGCATCGGTGTGGTTTGCCAACTCTTCCTGGGGATAGGGATTGAAGTATGCGGTCTTGTAGACGACCCTGTAATGCGAGAGGTTCCATCCCTGAATGGGTGTCTGTTCTTCCAGTTCACCGCTGACCCCCGGGATGCCCACGTTCTGATTCTCACCGGCATCCACTGGGCTGTAACCAACGAAGGTCTTGTAGAGCATGGAATCGTAGAACATGTCCTTGTATTCTATTCGAACGTCCGTGACCTGCGCCCCTATCGGGACCTCGTGCGGCCAGAAGACCCCCTGATCCGTTTCCGCCTTAATCTCAAAGAAGTCTATGGGCATGTTCTCCTCCATCCGATGGTCGGAGAGTTTGGCAGGTGCGTAGAAGATACCTGTCTGGGACCCAGAGAACGGGAACAGTCGTGAGTCCACCGCGAAATACTTTATCTCCTTCCCGGTGACCTCGCGGATATCATGGTAGAAGTCGGCCATCTGGTCGACGTTCAGTTTGCTGGTGAACAGCTGTCTCATAATGATGTACATGGCGTTCTGAATGTCCATGTTGGCGTCATATGGGTCGTAGATGTCCGGGTTGTCGATGATCGTTCTGATGTAGTTGCCAGGACCCTTCAGGTAGTCCTCCACCTCGCTGTAGTTGAAACCGTGTCTTGTTATGACGTCCCTGACCTGGTCGCTCAGTCTTCCCTGGGCCACGTTCCCGACGTAGTCTCCCTCTATGAGTCTGGCGGCCAGAAGTGCGATAGCGTCGTTCTCACCCCGGGCCATTAGCCAGCTCCCGGCCAGTTGATAACCGTTCAGGAAGTTGTCTGCCACCGTCGGGTGTTCTCCAGCGTTCACCGCTTCGAAACCGTAATCCCACCAGCTTAGGAATGCAGGTCTGTCGCTGACGGGCATTATGTCCGCATCTTGTTGGGAAAGCCAGTTCCACGCCGCTGGCCAGTATCGGTTCTCCAGGGGCAGTGAATAACCGAACGCACCAAGATAGAAGTTCCTTCCTTCTTCGATCCCGGCCGGCCTCAGAGCCTCGGGAAGCATGTCAATGATCGCCTGGTCGTACTTGCGCTTCTCTTCGAATGGCATTCCAGCGTCCAGGCCGTACCAGACGTTTGGCAGGAGTATCATGCCGGTGATGAACAAGGCGCCAACGATGTGCCTTATTTTGATGCTCTTCCTGATGGCGTACAGCTTATTGGATCGCCTCTCGTCGTACGATTTCCTGATGCCTTTGAAATCCAACTTGTCTACAATTATGACCAATGCCCAACCGGCGGTCATGGCGATTGCCGGTGCGGCGTTGAATATGAACCTGGCCGCCGACATGGACATGAAGATGGAAGCGCCGCTCCAAATGACCAAGAACAAGTAGAAGGGCTCCAGCCTTTTTGGGATCTGGATGAAGGAATACACCAGCCCTGCTAAGGAAAGGTAGAAGGATACAGCACCGAAAGCCAGAACTAATTGGCTGAAACTGGGGGCCTGGGCCTCTGCGATCGTCTCGTACGTCTTCGTTCTTAAGAAATAACCAGCACCGCTCACGAAGCTCTGGGCGATCTCGGGGAAGATTATGGCAAGTATCGCGAAGGCCACACCGAAGGTGATGAAGACCGCCGGGATGACTAAGGCCCAAGGATAATCTCGGGTGAAGGTGAATATGAAGCCAATGGCAATAGCCGCCAAGAACAGGATCACGGGAGCGTCGAACCAGGTCGCAATGAAGTTGTAGGAGTAATACCACGGGAAGGACACGAGCAATGCCACCCCCACCGTGATGGCAAAACAGATAATGATACCCATCGGGTCCCTGCTCCTCAATCTGGTGACCAGCAACTGGAAGCCGAAGTAGACCAATATGATGACTATGATGTATGCGAAACCCTTCCACGCGAGGGCTATCGCTGCTATCGAGAAAGCGGCCATCACTGAGTACAGAACAGGTTTTGTGTTGTTGGTGAAGAAGTCAGCCAGTCCGCTCTTGACGTCCCCTAACTTACGCCATCTTTTCACCCATTTCTTGTCTTCCAGCAGGTGCAGCGCCCTTAAGAAGAAGAAGAATGCGGTGACTGTGAAGAACAGTGTGTACGCGTCGTGGTCTGCGTTTGAGAACGGACTACGTTGTATGTGTGCTGGCATAATCGCCAGGAAGAACGCGGCCGCCAGTCCCGCTCTCCTTCCGAAAGCCTCCTTGGTGAGGAAGAACAGCGGGAAGATGGTCAGGCTCCCCCAGACCGCCGTGGAGAACAGGAACGAATACCATACCGACACTTCCACGTTCTGGAAGAGCGGGGAGAAGACTATTCCGATGACCGCCACCGACCAGTCGTACAAAGGCGGCCTGCCAGACCGCAGTCCTATCGGATATCCAAGTAACGGATCGTATACCAGATGCCCTCCTGTGGCCACCACGTAATCGATTATTCTCTTGTGGTAGTACGAGTCAGAACCGCCGGAGACCAGGAATGCAGGGTCTGTTGCCGGTCCGAAACCGAACCATGTCCTGAGAAACATTGCAATGACAAAGATCCCAAACAGAAGGCTAAGGGTAATCCAGTTCTCACTGAACCATGCTTTTGCCTCATCTAAGGTTCGTGATGCCATAGTCTGCACCGTGGAGAGCGAAAGGGAATATATGCCGACCGTCTATTTATCAGTTATTGCCAGGTTACATCCGTGAGATAAGCCTGGAGAGGGCGTCTGAACACGCTCCATACGTTTATTCTGCCCACTTTTCAGTCGATATTGCAGGGTTTTGCTTATGTTCTCTTTGAACTCACCCTGTTCTCTTTGATCCGAGGATTGTCATGTATGCCGCGTACTTCCGCAACTTTGGCATCGTTCTGAGGGCCTTCTCGTCCAGACCGTGCATGATCCTTCCTTCAAGTCTTCCAAGGCCTTTCAAGGCTTCTGGCAATCGAAAAACGATGTGGGGATAGAGATATGAAAGCAAGAAATGATGTTCTTGCCATTGGAGATCGAACCTCTCTTCGACACTCCTCTCCAAGAAGTCCGAATGCAGAGGTCTCTCTCCAGTCTTATGTCTTTCTGTGGAAAAGTATCGCCTGGCCATGTTCGCAAAGCAGTTGTTCGCCAACGGTTCCTGTGCAAGGAAGAGCCCCCCGTTCTTCAGCACCCTGTCCACCTCCGCAAGACATCCGTCCATACTCTCCGGGAAATGATGAAGTATCGCTCTGGCCGTGACCGCGTCGATTGATGAGTCCTTGAAAGGGAGGTTGGTTGCGTCTCCCAGAACGGCCTGAACTCCTTCAATCCTGTTCTTTAGAACATTCTGATCCGTATCCAATGTGATCACGGTTGTGCTGTCTGTTTTCAGCGGGCTGGCGAAGTCACCCGTGCCCCCGCCGAGGTCCAGCACTATCTTGGGGTCGGTCTTGCCGATGAGCTCTCTGGGAAGAAGAGAAAGCCTCTCCCAAAGCGTCTTGTTCACCACCGGATCAACGTTCCATTCAACCTTCAAGTGACGACCTCTTCTTTCCGATTATCTGAAAGGCATTGGAGAAGTTCCAGAAATAGGATGTCAGCTTCACCATCCCTGAACCCATCTTGTAGATGAACTTGTCAGGGTTCTTGGGTGCCTTGAACTCGTACTCTATCGGATACTTGGACAGTAGTTTCTTGAGGTTCCCGTAGGACAGCGGATATATGTTGTAGACCTTTCCCTTACCTTTTCGAATGACCCTTCTTAATGCCTTCTCTCTGGACTGGTACGAAAGGAACAGGAGACCGTAATGTCCTTCCATCGGCCAGTACTTGTTGTTCGTGGTCAGGTAGAAGACTCCACCGACTTTCAACATTCTGACGATGTTCCTGAGAACTCCTTCCTGATCTTCCACGTGTTCAAGGACATCACTGCACAGGACCATGTCATAGGCGTCCTTCTCGTCAAGATCGAACAAGGACTTGACTTCAAATGTCGCGTTCGTCACTCCCTTCTCCTTAGCTCTCCCTTTACATGTTGATATATATGATTCGTCAACATCGATCCCTCTGATCTCCTTGACCCTGAACGATGCAGGTATCGAAAGACCACCGACCCCACAGCCTATGTCGAGGACGGTGCATTCACTGAGAGGCCTGGTCAATTGAGGATAGAGAAGCGACAGGATGTCATCGATGTGCTCCTCCCTGTACTGCATCCGTTCATAGCAATCCCTTTCCAATCTGGACAAGAATAAGACCTCGACTTGACCGCTATTAAGTATTGTTATCTAAATATTCTTGTCTCTGAAGCGAATTATTAATAGAACATCGTACGTTCTTGGCTCGGTGTTCCGTTGAAGAGGGCATTGATGGATATCATCTGCTGTCCGGTGTGCAAGACCGATTTGGAGTTGAGCGTTGACAAGGAAGAAGGTGATGAGATATTTGAAGGGAAGCTCACTTGCACGAAGTGCGGACATCCGTATAGGATAGAAGATGGGATACCGGACCTTTTGCCCCCAGAGTCTAAATGAACTGTTTCTGAGCCTCCACGATTTCCCGGCTGTTCTTCGCCTTGGCGTAATCTTCCAGCGGTTCCTCGTTGAGCTTCAAGAACTACTCCCCCCATACGAAC
>JAZGCT010000039.1:0-3817 GCA_036477085.1 Thermoplasmata archaeon
TTCATCTCCAAAGCCCTTTCCAGTGCGCTTAGGGAATCGTCATACCTACGAAGCACCCTCGCGGCGATGGCCTTGTCCTTCCAGGCCTCCAGGTTCTCGTAATCGTAATTGGTGATTGCATCTGCGACGTAGTAGACATCCTCTATCCGGCCCAGGGTCTTCAGGACGTTCTTCTTCGATGTTAACAGCGGCACGTCCGAATGGAATGCGTCCAGAGCCTGGTCGTAGACTGCAAGGGCCTGGTCGTTCTTTCCGGTCTTGGAGAGTATCGCCCCTTTCTTCAGGTATCCAAGCCGGTAGTTCGGATCTATCTTGAGGACCTTGTCAAAGCTCTGAACGGCATCATCATGCCTCTCCAGGTGTTCGAGCGACAGACCCCGGCTGTACCAGGACATCTTATCTTTGGGGTCTATCTTCAATGCCCTATCGTAACTGCCGATCGCTTCTTCATACCGCTTCAGACCC
Organism: Thermoplasmata archaeon; assembly: GCA_036477085.1. GTDB lineage: Archaea > Thermoplasmatota > Thermoplasmata > RBG-16-68-12 > SOIM01 > JAGLME01. Next base: position 466 of record JAZGCT010000039.1, read on the forward strand.
TCCAATGCCAGTCCCCGGTTGTACCACGCATCTGGCAGGTTCTCGTTCAAGCTCAATGCCCTGTCGAAGTTGATGATGGCGTCGTCGTACCTGCCCAACCTTCCCATGCAGTCCCCCTTTGCCAGGAAGACGTTGGGGGCCGATTTGTCGATACCAAGAGCCTCGTCGAATGACTTGATGGCCTCATCGTATCTCCTCAGCGTCCTGAGTATCTCACCTTTCTCGTAGTGGACCGAGAAGTTCTCCGGGTTCAACCTTATAGCCTCTTCGAAGGATTTCATGGCCTCCTTGTACTGACCCAGCTTTCCCTGGGCGAACCCTCGGTCCGCCCATGCGTCCGCGTTCTCCTTGTCCACGGCTATGATGGCGTTGCATGCGTCGAAAGTCCTTTGAGCGTCCCCGATCATCTTGTGGACGTTCTTCTTCTCCACCAGCACGGTCAGATCCTCGGGCTTGAGCATCACCGCGACCTGGTACGCTTCGAGCGCCTCGTTGTAGCTCTCCATCCGGACCAGGGATCTTGCCTTGGAATGGATCGCCATGAAGTCCTCGGGCTTGAGCCTGATGATCGAATCGCATGTGGCCACCACTTCCGGCCAGTGTCCCAGATGTTCCAGCGCCTTCCTTTTCTCCTCCAAGGCTAGAATGCTCTTCTCATCATATGCCAACGCATTGTTAAGAGATTCCAAAGCCTCCTCGAATCTCTCCATCCTCGCGAACGCCACTCCCCCGTCGATCATCGCCTCCACGTTCTCGGGGTGGGAAGCCAGGACATCCTCGCATGACTTGACCACATCATCCCATCTTTCCAGGGTCATGAACGAGTTCTTCTTGGATACCAGAGCTTCCAGGTCGCCAGGTACCATCTTCAGGATCTCGTTGAACGATCCGATCGCGTCCGTGTGCTGGCCGGTCTCCTGCAGGATGGACCCGCGGTAGAACCAGGCGTCCCTGTTCGTCCTGTCCATGTCTGTCGCTTCCGTGTAAGCCTTGATGGCGTCATCTTTCCTGTCCAGCCTTCTGAGTACGTTGCCGGTGTCCATCCAGACCTGGAAGTCGTGAGGGGCGATGTCCACCGCGTTCTGCAGCGCCTCCAGTGCCTCCTCGTCCTCTCCTAACTCGGACAGGGCCAGTGCCCTCATGTGCCAGCCGTCCTTGCTCCTTGAATCGTGTTCTAGTACCTCATCGAATACCGTGATCGCCTCTTTGGGTTTTTTCAGGCCGAGAAACGCTCCGCCCTTGCCCAACAGCAGGGGCACGTCACCGGGTGCGATCCCCAGAAGTTTGTCATAGTGCCTGATGTCATGTGGATCCAGTTCGATGACCTTCCGATAGCATGTGCTGGCACCTTCCAGGTTCCCCAGGCTGACGTACGCATCTCCCTTGTTGCCCCAGAGGTCCTTCCTCTCTGGAGAGATGCCCAATGCCACGTCAAAGATGCTCAGAGCCTCGCCGTTCCTCCCCCATTCATGGAAGAAGGTCCCTTTGTGGTTGAGCGCGTCCACATTACCGGCGTCGAGCTCCAGCGCTGTGTCAACGCAATTGCTGGCATTGTCCGGCTTTCCGAGTGAGAAATATGAATACGCCAAATCGTCGTAAACGGCAGAGAAGTCCGCTCTGTGTTTCGATATGATCGATCTGTTCTCCTCAAGCGTAGTGGAGGCCTTGTCGAATTGGCCTATGGCGTAATCATGCATCCCCTTGTCGAGATAGCCTCTTCCCTTTCTGACGGCCTTGGAGGCCTTGTTGAGGGTTCTCTTCTCCTTATCCAAAATGGAATCCAGAAAGCCCGTATGCTCACCCAGACCCCTAATGGCTCTCAAAAACTTATATCCTTCGGTAGCTTGGGCCTATATTCAATATCCTTGTCGGACAATGACGTCTTGTCAATATTTAGAATATGACATGACAGTTCTACACTGGACGCATGGTTCATTCTATCCATGATCAGCGATGCTCTGCATGACAACCCCTCTCGCTGACTTCGGCTTATGGGAACTATTTATATAGTGGTAAGACATTCAGGGCATATTAGCAGACGTTTGTCTGACAATGATACTCTAGAACGAGGTGATGCACTATGGGAAAAAGGAAGAAGGGCATGAAGAAACCCCGCGTTAGCCGAGATACGATGGACTGGCTGGAACACCATACTATGGAAGACATGAAGGAACTCACCTGCGAGATGTACTCCGATGGAGAGGATGTCTCGGAGATGGTTGAGGTGGTCAACAAGTTGGAAGAGATCGCCGAGAAGGAGTTGGGCATTCACGAAGAACTCATGATGCCGATGCCCGATGGCACGAAGAAGCGTATCGAAGCTTGATCCAGCTCAAGATAACTGTTCTTCAACAACGTTCATAATCAGTCGGAGTGAGTGCAGGCGCCGGGATTCGAACCCGGGCAGTTGGCTCTCTCCATTCCCGCGATGGACGAAGGAATGTGGAAGGCCAAAATCCTAACCAGGCTGGATCACGCCTGCATCGCGAAACATAAACTGTGCATCGTTCTTTAAAGGTTTTGAAAAAATACTAGGATAGGCAGGTCAGCACTGCCTATCTGGGATGGAATGGAGCTCAGTCATCGTCATAGCTAGGAGAGCATCCCAGGGAGTCGTACACGTCCTCCCAACTGTAATGATCGACTTCTGTGTTTGTCATCGAGTCTCAGAAAGCACTTCTTGGTTATAAAGCGAGAATCGAGGGGGTGGTGTGAAACTAATGCCTGCAAGTCGGTCAGCCAGAGCTGAGAAATCAAACTGAAACTACGCCTTTTTCCTGTGCCTTATCCGAACCGCTTCGCCCCGATTGCTCTCGATCATTTCCTTCCAGTTCATCACTGCGGAACCAACGCCCCTCACATCCTTCTCATATCGGATGACCGCATCGTCGCCTATCCTCAACTCCTCGTCAGCTCCCTCCACTCCGACGGCGAACAGGTTGCCTTCTGGTTGGAAATCATCTATCTGGACACAGTAGAGATCCTTCTGCGAGATCCTCTCAGCCCCGTCCAGCGTCAACGAGATCATGCCCCGCTCCTGCACCAACATCCCCATCTGGATGCCGTTAGAGAATATCTTCAGGTTTGGATACCTTCCCTTGATCTCTGCCGATTCCATCAGGACCTCACCTCCATTTCCGAACTGGTAGACGCATCTCGATGTCATTCCCTCCAATAGCCTCTGACCTCTTGGGACCTTCGAGTTCTGATTAGTTAAGCTAGATAGAGTCTCAGTCAATCCTGACAGGTTCTTGGCAGATGTGGGATTCCCGTTCGAGGTGGAGTAATGGTCATCGAGGATGTCACATACGAAATCCCTCTCAGAGCCCAGATGGGCCACCACGTGCTCATA
>JAZGCT010000004.1:0-5436 GCA_036477085.1 Thermoplasmata archaeon
CTTGCGAAGAAGTACAACTTGAAGGAGAGCTACAAGAAGAAGTCCCAGATCCCGATAGTTGCTGAAGTCCAGGAAGATGTCAGGACGCTGAACCTCAAAATCATCCATACCATGAGGGAGAAGAACATCCCGGCGGCCTCACTGCCTCCCAGCACTCTTGTCCAATTCACCAAGGGAAGATTGAAGAAGATGGAAACGAAGCCTTTCCGCGATCACCTGAAGATGGGGACGGTACCGGTGACCTTCGGGGACGTTGTCCCGGACACCTCGAGGAAGTTCGGCATCTGCTCGGGGGACGATCTGATGATGCACCTGGCCAAAGAGTTCAAGCCACGAATAGCCATCTTCGTGACCAAAGTGGACGGGATCTTCACCGGGGATCCAAAGACGGGGCCATCCGAGTTCATACCCGAGATAAACGAAAATACCATAAGACTCATACAAGATTCGAAGGATGACGTGCCCGACGTGACGGGGAGAATGAAGAGAAAGGCCAAGATGATGCTGACGATAGCAAAAGGAGGAGTCGACTGCGTCGTTCTGAACGGACTAAAGAAGGACAGGCTGAGAAAGGCGATGAGGGGAGAGAACGTCAAACTCACGATAGCGAGGAGAGGTAGATGACCCAGAACCGGAAGAAGGAGCACCTGGAGATCGTACTCAACGAGGACGTCACGGCTGACAACAACTACTGGGATGACGTCCGGCTCATACATAGGGCACTGCCGGAGATAGACATGGACGAACTGGACACCGGGGTGACCATATTCGGAAAGAACCTGGAGGCGCCGATCATCATATCCGCCATGACGGGGGGATACAAGGACGCTGAAGCGATAAACAGGAACCTGGCGGAGGCGGCGAGCGAAGTCGGGATTGGAATGGGTGTGGGCAGCCAGAGACCGGCCATCGAGGACGTTTCACTCGAGAGGACGTATTCCGTCGTCAAGGACTTCGAAATCCCTTTGGTGATAGGCAACCTGGGAGCGCCGCAGTTCATCCGTCAGGGGGATCGGGACCCGTTCACGGAACGGGATGCCAAACACGCGATGGAGATGATAGATGCTGACCTGCTCGCGATACACTTGAACTTCCTGCAGGAGGTCGTGATGCCGGAAGGCGACACCAAGGCGAAGGGGTGTCTCGAGGAGATAAACAAACTCGCAAGGTTCCTTCCGATCATAGTCAAGGAGACCGGGGCCGGGATATCCAGAGGGACTGCCTTGGTGCTGAGGAACAGTAAGATAAGGGGAATAGACGTGGGGGGGCTGGGCGGAACCAGCTTCTCGGCGGTCGAGTATTTCAGGGCGAAGAACGAGTCGGACAAGAGAAAAGAGAGGCTGGGAAAGACGTTCTGGAACTGGGGTGTGCCCACTCCTGTGTCACTGATAGAGGCCAACGTGGGTCTTCCGTTGATAGCCACCGGCGGAGTGAGGAACGGTCTGGACGCGGCAAGGGCGATTGCTATGGGAGCTTCATCGGCCGGAATAGCCTCAAGGTTGCTCCCTTTCGCAAAGGAGTCCGCTCAAGCGGTCATTGAAGAGCTGAATCTCATTCTCAGCGAGCTGAGAGCAACGATGTTCCTGACGGGGTCGAGCACGATCCCTCAATTGAAAGAAGCGAATGCGGTGATCGTCGGTGACACAGCAACGTGGATATCCGGCCTGGAGATGTGACGAGGGGGACGTGATGAACGTGGAAGAGTTCAAGCAATACCTTGACGAGAAATCAAGATTCATAGACGGAGAGATAGAGAAGTTCGTTCTGGAGGGCGAGAAGATAGAGAACCTGCACGATGGGATGGCATATTCTCTGGGACTGGACACGCCTGACAGGAACACCCGCGGAAAAAGGGTGAGACCGGTACTGGCACTGATGACATGTGAGAGTTTGGGAGAGGACTATTCGAAGGCGATTCCATTTGCGATTTCAGCCGAGTTGCTTCACAGCTTCCTTTTGGTACACGATGACATAGAGGACGAGGATGAGGTCAGGAGGAACAGACCCAGTGTATGGAAGAAGTTCGGTTCCGCACATGGTATAAACATCGGGGACTACATCTTCGTCAAGACATACAGGGCGATCCTCAGAGGCGGGGATGTGGGTGTTGGCAACGACCAGCTGGTGAAACTGGTGGATCTGCTCACCAAGACCGTGGACAGGACCGGCATCGGGCAGGCCATGGACATAGGCGCGAGAGATAGCAACGACATCTCGGTGGAGGAGTACATGAGGACGGTCACTGAGAAGACCGGATACTACCTCGCGTATCCGATAATCGGTGGGGCTATAATCTCCGGCGCTTCGGACGAAACGTTGAAATCGCTGGAGGAATTCGGCAAGTACATAGGGCCGGTGTTCCAGATAGCGGATGACATTCTCGATCTCACAGAGGGCAAAGGACGAGAGGAGATAGGCTGCGACGTCAAAGAAGGAAAGAGAAGTCTGCTCGTGGCACTTGCATCCTCAGAATGTACTCAGGAGGAGAAGGAGAGGCTCTTCGAGATATTGAACAAAAGAAGAGAATACACCTCGGACGAGGATGTCTCCTGGGTCATATCACTGTTTGACAAGTATCAGATAATAGATAAAGCAAAGGACAGAGCAAGGGAGATGCTGGGCGCGGCCAAGACATCGATTCAGAATGTCCCGGAAGAGTTGAGAGAGAATCTCTCGGCCGCAGCAGAGTTCTTCCTTGACAGGAAGATATGAGGGATAGAATGGAGGAGAGAGAACCAGAAAGTCCGGTATGTCAGAGCTGCGGGATGCCGATGCACGTCGAGGAGGATTTTGGAAGCAATGGTGATGGGACCATGAACTTTGAGTATTGCCAGTTCTGCTTCAAGAACGGGAACTTCACGATCCCGAACCTGACCCTGGAACAGCAGGTAGAGAGATTGGTGGACATCGGCATATCGGCCTTGAACATGCCTGAGGACAAGGCGAGAGAGATGGCGGAGAACACGTTGCCTGGTCTAAAGAGATGGCAAGGTCCGTGAAGGGTGAATGGATCAGCACGTAACGCCCTTGTCGGTCAAGAAGAACTCGGCGCTCTTGGCCTCGGCGAGATGCCTGTGCTTCATAACCACAGCACGTCTAGTGTGGGGCCCGATCTTGTCCAGCCTGATTATGGATTTGGCGTTATGGGTCAGCATGTGGCCGCCCAGAGGCTCAAACGTTCCCCTTTCGATGTCCGTATAGACCTGGCTTGTAAGGAGGACTGGTATGTCCTGCTTCCTCGCCAATGAAAGGAGCTTTGAGACCTGTCCTGTTAATGTCTTCCTGTCGAACCTCTCCTCGTTCTTTTTGGTCATCCGGTAATGGATCGTTGCAGAATCGAAAACGACCAGTCCCATCCTGGAGCTCTTCCCCACCAGGTTCACCACGGCGTCAATGGCCTCATCTTGCTCCTCCATGTTGGTCGGTTCCCAGAGAAGAACGTTCTTCATGATCCTGTCGTACTGTTTCCCGCTCATCTGTTTGAGCCTCTCCATGGAAACTCCTTCGGTGTCGATATAGGCGACCTTCTTCTTTCTAGCAACGTTCCTGGACAACTGCAGGCAGATGTTGGTCTTTCCGCTTCCAGCTTCACCGTAAAGCAGGGTGAGACAACCGCTCTCAATGCCTCCCTCCAAAAGGTCATCCAATGACTCGCATTCGATCTTGATCTTCATCTCAACACGGCTATTGCCCCGACGCTATTTAACTATTCTACAATACCGTTGTGAATGTGAACCGGCCAGGGAGGTGAAACTACTCCAGGCCCAGCTTGGCCTTGATCGCCCCGAGGTTCTCTTTCACCTTCTCTTCAACGCCCTCGAAAAGGCTGTTCCCGTGAGCGTCTATGGCGACCGTCAGCGGTCCGAAGTTGTCCGTCTCGACGATCCAAATGGCCTCGGGCATCCCCATGTCGATCCATTCCACGCCCTTCACTTCTTTCATTCCATTAGCGGCCAGAATCGCAGCACCGCCTGTGATGGCCAGATAGACACAGCCGAATCTCTCCATGGCTTCGATGGTTGGTCGGGACATACCGCCCTTGCCGATGATCGCACGTACCCCGAAGTTCTCGATGAACTGGGGCTCCAGGCTGTTCATCCTTGAACTCGTGGTGGGGCCAGCGGCAACAACAGCCCAATGCTCGTTCACCTTCTTCATTAAGGGGCCACAGTGGAAGATCGCCATGTCCTTGAAATCGACCGGGACCTCCTTCCCTTCTTCGAGATACTCCAATGCCCTGATGTGGACCATGTCCCTGCCGGTGTACATCGTGCCCGAGAGATAGACGCTGTCCCCGAGCTTCAGGTTCCTAACGTCTTCCTCGCTCAGTGGAGTGGTGAGATGGATGTCTGCCACCTAATCACCCCCGTGAGTCGTGTATTCGACCCTGCCATCCTGATAAATCCTGCAAGCCGCCCTCCTAGCCGCCCAGCACTGAACGTTGATGGCCACGGGAAGGCTGGCCGTATGACATGCTGCATATTCTATGTTCACTCCGAGTATCGACGTCTTCCCTCCAAGCCCCATCGGACCGATGCCGATCTCGTTGAGGGTGGTGTACAGCTCCTCCTCTAGTTGAGCGATATCTGGGTCGGGGTGTCTCTGGTCCAGCGGCCGCAAGAGAGATTCCTTGCCCATCTTGATCGAAATGTCCGCAGAACCACCTATCCCCATGCCGAGGATGGTCGGCGGGCACGGTTTCGACCCGGCGTTCATCAGAACGTCCAGAGCGAACTGCTTAATCCCCTTGAGCCCGGCGGCGGGGGTCAGCATCCTGAGAGCGCTCATGTTCTCGGAGCCAGCACCCTTTGGCATCACCCCGATCTCGATATGATCATTATCGGACAGCCGGCAGTTGATGTAGGGCATGTGCTCCCCGACGTTGGTTCCGGGGTTCTTTCTAGTAATGGGATGGACCGCGTTGGGCCTCAGGGGAATGACCTTGGTTCCCTCCCTGACGCCTTCGACGATGGCCTCTTGGACATTGTCAACCTCCACGTTACCCAGATCAACGAAGAATATGGGTATCCCGGTGTCCTGACACATGGGCAGTGAGTTCTCCTCCGCAAGGGCCACGTTGTCCAGTATCGCCTTAAGCTGTGCCCTGGGAACCTCGTCCTCCTCCCTGTCGTAAGCATCCTCCAACGCCTTCTTCACGTCCGTTGGCAAACGCGTGACCGCCTGGCGGAGAAGCTCCACGGTGGTATCTACGATCAACTCCCTTGAAATCATGAGAACCGAATGAGAATCCGGAAGTGTGTAATTAATCCTTTTGAGATGGCGCTGGAAAAATCCCCTTCTCGCACTTGATTATCGAGATCTCTTCTTCCGAATGGAAACCCTCGGGCTTCTTGATAGTGACCATCTTCATGGTGTCCGGGTCCATGATCTGCATCTCATCTTCTGTCTCCACCAGCAACACCGCTTGAAGTCTGA
>JAZGCT010000040.1:0-4951 GCA_036477085.1 Thermoplasmata archaeon
GAAAACAACTATATCTTCGTAACCCGATTACGTCCCGGCATCCAACTCGGATGGAGGCTAGATTCGAACGTGGGCAGATTTGTGAGATACATCAAGTGGTAGACTTGAGGGATATTGATTAGGGTATCCCCTGCTTCGGTGAAAGTATCGGGGGCCTGGGCCTTCTGCTTCGGCAGCGGGTGTGTGGGCACCGGTCCTCGTGCCACCAGGGAAGGACTGGCTTCTCATTATCGGCCCGGATAATCGCCCAATAACCCTTTTCAACCAGCCAGGTGGCTCTTGTTCTCGATTTGACCCTGATCAGGTGACCGGATGGAAAGTGGCGATGTATCTCTGGAAGAGTTCCTGCTGAAAGAGCACGAGCAGTCCTACGAGCAGTTGAGGAACATGGACCTCATTCTCACCACCTTCTTCTGGCTGTTCATCACCCTTGTCGTCGCAGTGATCTTGGTCGTGGGGGTCATAATCGGCATCAGCGGCATAAATGCGAACATTCTGATATTCATCTCTTTGGCATGCGTCGTGCTTCTTGTGATAGGACTGGCCATGCTCCAGCTGTCCCTTCACTTGAAGGACAGGCAGAACCTGGTTGCCGCATACCTGCAGGAGATGGTGCTCTATTTCATGGGCAAGGGCCTCAAACCCGTCGGAGGCGCTCCAAGGAACCAGGAAGCGGCCAGGATCCTCGACTTCAAATACGTATACGACGACAGCCACCGAAATGACTGGCACATGAGGAGAAGGGAACACATTCAGGGATATGGGTCGTACGATGAAGCGGGCGACGCTTGGACGTCCGGGCATCCACTGGCGAACAAGATGATGTCCTTCAATATCCTGATGCTCAGCGGTCTTGTGGCCTTTTCTGTCACAACCCTTGTCGCGGGTGTGATATGGGGAGGCTCGGGCAACAGCATCCAGACTACCGGAGAGTATCTCTATTTCGGCCTGGTGCTCGGGATGGAGTTCTTTGTCTCTTCATGGATATTCTTCAGGTTCATTCTGAAGTCTCGGATGAAGTCCAGAAGGGAATTCGCGGACGAGGCCTTCAGGAGGAAAAGGGAGGAGTGGTTCGGCGGAACACCTGGTCCAAAGAAGGTCGATGAGCTGATAAGGTCCAGCACATCATGGAAGAAAGAGATCAGCGTTAAAGAGGACTAGTCTATTCGAACAGCTTCGCCACGTTGATGTCCTGTTTCTCGCCTATGCTGTCGGCCACTGGTCTGCATTTTGTTCTCAGCAGATACGCGATCGGCCTGTAATCGTGTTCGGAGAAGGATTCCCAGTTTGTCATTCCTTTGGCGACGAGCAGTGTTGCATCTTCCACCCTCTCAAGCAGTTCTGAATCGAGCTTGTCCATCGGCACCCCAACGGCGACTGCGTTCGTTGTGGACACTTCATCCACCATCTTGTCTCTTCCGAACTCCCGGACATCTTACATTTTGGCATCCGTTAGAATCGGCTCCCCTCTGGCCACGTAAGTCAAGTGGATATCGAACTCCTTCAACTCCTTTATCAGAACCCTGTCGAATATGATCTCGCCGCAGTTGTCGCCGAAAAGGAATACTTCTCCACCATTCTCCAGAACCCTCTCCATCTCTCCGGTATCGTCCCTGCCCAGTCCTTCCTCAAGGATTGAATTGAACCTATGCGACAGCTCTTCTGGCGCCTCCATGGAAGAACCTATCCCGAAGTCCAGAACGTTCCCGGCGATCGAGCATATGACCGCAGCTTTGAACCTGTCCTCAGAGCTCTCCACGAACTCCTCCGCCCTTGGGAACAGCTCCAGTGCCACCTTGTTGCTCCGTTCCTTCATCCCCTTGTACGGGTCGTCGGTTCCCAGGATGTCATAGACCACCCTGTGAACGACCGTGGCCACATCCGCAGACACCGCCGGGTCCTTGCACTCCTCATTCAGAACTTCCATCGCCCTCTTCATCACTTCCGTTCCCAGTTTCTCATCCACGAGGTTGGCCTCGTAAAGGCACCTCTTCAACAGGCATGGAACGCACTCTGGCTGTATCTGCACGTTCTGGACAAAAGGGGACATGGGTAAAAACATTACGTGTTCCAGATCCTACCTTGAGTTTGAAATCCGGTCCACAGGGTCGGTAGCAACCTGTGGGAGAAGGAGCTGATTGAAAGCACCTAGTATATATGCACAACGGGAATCAGGAGCCTTATTGTCTGGACAGCATAAACAAGGTAGATCATCATGAAGGTCCATGTTTTGCAGGGTATGGAGAATTTGCACTCCAACAACTAAGGTTCACAAATCTTTTTGGAAAAAGAACCTTCCAACACCTATCTAGGCAGCGCGCACGATCCACGTTGCCCCATTGTCGACATCTATCCAAAAACCTTGACCCGAGGAAAAAGTATCGGAATTCTGAAGAACTCTGAGGAAGTAAGGCGGATTCATCGCATCGAAACCTTCAACTCCCCTTGCTACCACACTTGCTTTGAAATCTGCGACTTTGTAGTCATAATCGAAAGAGGGGAAACCTACGAGATTCCAGCCTTTATGAAGATGAATTGTTGTTTGTGCGGGAACCAGCCCTGCAAGTGTGAGATTTGAACCTTCAGTGACGTTTATCCATAGGCCAATTGTGTGGTTTACCTGTCTGAGACTTTGATAGGGTTTTGATTTTGAGAAGGACATCCATTCTTGGTTGAAGGAGTCGTAGGACCAGGCACTATCGAAGGATACGGTTTGAAGTACCGTTTCTGTACTTTCATTTGATTGGATGAGAGGGATTGATACAAGATTAGGTCCTTCTGAAAGGGGACGGGTGAACTTGGCGACCTGGTTCGTTGCGCATGAGGTGTTGTTGTTCAGGTCAACTGCACATACCTGATAGAAATAGTTGTTCGGATTACCATTACCGGCCAAAATATCCACGAATTCAGTTGTTCCGTTGGGAAAGGATGCGATCGATTGGTATCCTTGACCCTCAAGGTCGTACGTCATGTTCCTGAGGATTCTGTAGCCTGAGACGATCTTGAATCCTCTTCCGTCATCTGGAGAGAGAGACCAGGAGAGAGTGACGTTCTCCGCATCTTTCCCACTCAGAATCGCCTGCAGCACAGTTGGTGGTCTGGGATGCACGATTCCTAGAGCGGAAATCAACGGGTACCTATCCTTACTGTCACCATCTATGAGGTAGGGAGTATCGCCTATGCCATCGCTTCCGGGTAAGTCCTGATTTGGACCACTTCTATTATCGATACCGCTGTAGTTGCTCCAATAGTTTCCCCCCGACGGATATCCGTTGTCCCAGGAGTTGATGCCATCATCGGTTGCCTGGACTTGGTTGTCGACAAAGTTGTTGTGATAGACGATGTTATTATCGGAGGAATAGAGGCGGATCCCATGGACATCGTTCGAGAGGACAGTATTATTGATGAGGATGTTGCTGTTTGAGACGGAGATTTGGATTCCACGCCTATTATTCGAGGCGGTGTTGTTCTCGAAGGTGTTATTGTTTGAGTAACCGATAAGGATGCCATACCGTTTGTTCTGTGACACCGTGTTGTTGACAATTAAGTTGTTCGATGAGAAGCCCAGCTCAATTCCCATCGAACCTTTGCTCATATTCTGGTTTTCCACGACAACATTGGTACTGTTGGCAAGTATGACCTGTCCGGCACCAGAGGGGATTGTTCCCCCGATAGCATTCTTCCAGTAATAGACGGGTTTGCCGTTGACAGTGTTTGAGGGGTCTATTGTATGACTGTTCCAGTACTCCAACAAAGATCCTCCAAGGACGATCCCAACATCCAGCATCACATTGCTGGCAATCGTATTGTTGACAGAGTTGGCTAGATAGATGCCGTGGTTTCTATTCCATGAGGCGGTGTTGTTGACGATTATGTTGCTGCCCGAGGACGATACCTCTATGCCGTCATCGCCACTCCAGGAAGCATTGTTGTTGGTGATGATGTTACTGGAGGAATCAGTGAGGCGGATACCAGCCCCGCCACTCCATGAAGCACTGTTGTCAGTGATGATGTTGTTGGTGGAGTACCGGAGGGAGATGCCGTTCCCGTTCTTTGAGGCCGTGTTGTTGGCAACGGTGTTGTTGACAGAGTAGAAAAGAACGACACCAGCCCCGTTCTTTGAGACAGTGTTGTTGGCAACGGTGTTATGGGTGGCATAGTAGAGGAAGATGCCGTTACCTAAGTTCGAGGAGGCAACATTATTGATTATGGTGTTGTTGCCAGAGTACCGGAGGGAGATGCCGTGTGTATTCCTTGGGGAAGCGGTGTTGTTGATTATGGCGTTCCAGTGTGAATCGAGAAGGCGGATTCCGACTTCGTTCATCGGAAGACTGTTGTTACCGACATAGCAGTTCTCGACACGATAGAGCTCTATTCCAGCATCATCCCCTGTTGATCCGCTATTCGTTATCGTGAATTCCGTGACGTTCACCCAGCTTGCGGTCACATAAACAACGTCCCCTGTTCCACCACCATCAATTATGGTATTACCTCTGTTTTCACCAGTGAGGTTGAGGGTCTTAGAGATTACAATATTCTCACTATACGTGCCGCCATAAACGTAAATGGTATCTCCAGGATTTGCAGCATCTATTGCGTCCTGTATCTTTGTGTAGTTACCGGGTCCCGGACCACCCACATATAGAGTGGCAGATCTCGCATATTCTGGCAATATCGTGAGGGCGACATAAAAGGTGCTCATGAATATGAGATATATCACAACCAAGCTCGCTCTGCGAATATTCATCCCCTCAGCATACTTGTTGGTAAACTTTGTTTGTATTTATAATGGTTTTCGTTGCTGACGCTGGGACTGACAACTTAAGATCTCTAAGCACTGTACCTCAACATGAAACTCCTTAGCCATTAGATGACTGATTTTCAAGAACTTCTATAGGGAAATCTGTTCCAGAATCTCTTCGTTCTTGACTTTAGCACGCTGAACCACCCC
>JAZGCT010000041.1:0-5068 GCA_036477085.1 Thermoplasmata archaeon
GGAGGTTGATTCTATAGGCAATGATGTGAAACGGTTCAAGATTGGTGACCAGGTCCTGGCTTATACCGTCAAGTCACCTACCAAGACGCGATTCGGCACCTACGCCCAGTATATATGCGTGCCAGAAGACTGGCCAGTGTTGCCAAAACCGTCCAATCTGACTTATGAGGAGTCCGCCGCGATTCCCTATGGTGGAGAGCTAGCGATGTATTTTCTGAAGAAGGGGGGTATCCAAAGTCGGAAAAATGTCCTCATCGTTGGGGCTTCTGGAACGATAGGCACTACAGCTGTGCAGCTTGCCAGGTACTACGGGGCGAAAGTGACAGGGGTGTGCAGTACTGCGAACATAGAATTGGTGAGTTCCCTGGGAGCCGAAACGGTAATCGACTACACAAAAGAAGATTATTCAAAACGCAGCGAGCGTTATGATTTGATACTTGATGCCGTCCCACAGCAGGTGGCGGATAGGAAGAGCTTGAAGTCACAAGCGAAAAACGCCCTGGCTCCTGATGGGAAGTACATATCAATAGATGATGGAATTGCTAAGGTAAACTATGATGATCTTGTTCTATTGAAGGACCTTGCAGAGTCTGGTAAGTTCAAACCGGTGATAGACAGAAGTTATCCACTGGACCAAATGGTCGAGGCTCACAGATATGTCGAGACAGGACATAAGAAGGGGAATGTTATCATCACAGTGGACCATAATGACAGAACCTGACAAAGTACTGCAATCCTCTAGCCTGAAATCTGCCAGGGCCCCTACTTCTCGATCAATGCAGCTTCGCTAACTCTAAGCTGTCCTCTTGTCCCATCCCACGTCTTCTCTGATTCTTTGATTTGCAGTCTCTTCTCGAAGTTCGGACCATCCAGTACCAAGGTCTCATACTCTCCACCCTCACCAGATGGATTGATGCCTTTCTCCCGCTCCAACCGTTCCAAGTCTTTGAGACATTCATCATCAATCATCCGTCCCAACCAAGACTCATCCAGACCTTCAGCCGCAACGCCCACGATCATTACCTCGAACCCAGCCTGAACGATGTCCTCCATCACCCTCATCTGGTCCTTTCTCCACATTGGACTGAAGACCTTGACGCCGATTTCTTCTCCGATCACGTTGAACCTACTCCACTGGTAGTCCGAGGCAATGGCTCCTGTGATCAAACCTTCTACGTCCAGCTCACTCAGTACGCCTTTTAGTGTTTCCAGCTCTTCTTCAGGCTCACCGCTCACCGCAGCCTGTTTCAAAGGTATCCCCATCGCTTGCGAGTGCAGTCTCGTCAAGTGCGCATTGGGGATGTGGAACAAATAGGAATCCTCCCCAGGCATCATGGAGACCAGATACTTCACGTTCCAGCCTTTCTGCTGAACAAGGTACACGGCGTATGTCGAGTCCTTGCCTCCGGAGAATAGGGCGGCCACGTCCACGGGACAGAATCCCGTTCCGCATTAATACCCTTTCATGCCTTGAGGAGGAGGTAGAGAGCGATCGATCCTCTCGAATCACTCTTGATGTTCACCCTTTCGTGTTCTTTTGAGGGTTCGCCTTCAACTCTGGCTTCAGACCTCTTTGTCAAGGATTTCAAGTCCAGCACCCCATCTTCGTCTATGCAGCTGAGGACTTCCGCAAGCGAGTGGTCTTCGCCAAGGAGACTGTCAAGGTCCTTGATCCTCGCTTTCATGAGGATACCGTTCTGAACGAACTCTATCTTCTTCCTTAGATAGCGCTCACTCAATTCCTTCGCGCGAAGATATCCCTTGAAGGTCAGGAAATAGACCTTCCTTCTCCTTCTCTCGTTCTCGACCCTGCCCAATCTGTTCTCTACGTAGCCTTTCTTCTTCAGCGAGGAGAGGGTTATCGACACATGGCTCCTTCTGGTTCTCAGTACCTCTGCTATGCCTACTTGCGTGATCTCATGAGGGAACTTGGCCTTGCGCCCTTCCCGTGTATGGTTCAGCAGATGGATCAGAGCCCGCACGTTGGCGGTGGCTCTAAATCTCATTCTTTCCAGAACTATCCCTCCATTAGAGGGGCCTAGCAGATTGTTCCACACCCTGTGCCTGCCAGAGGCACTATTATCTCTGTTGGAGGGCGTATTTATGTGATTTGGTGCAAACGGCGTATTCACACATCGACCTGCCAACCATTTCCTGAATATAATCTCCTTCCTGATGGACTACATATCTTGCCCTCACATGTAAACAGATTCGCCTGTCCTCAATGACAAAAAGGTTTTCTGAACGGAAGCCTTACTCGTCGCAGTGGGAGCATGTTGCTTGATGATCTTTCCACCAAGGAGTTCGATGAGCGGGTTGATGGTGACACCGTCGTGATCCTTCCTCTGGGCGTCATCGAGGAGCACGGAGACCATCTACCGCTGAGCACAGATTCGCTCCAATGCGAGTACGTAGTTAAGGAGACCGCCAAGAGGACCAATGCTCTCATCGCACCGCCCATCAGGTACGGCGTCTGCAACACCACACGCAACTTCCCAGGAACCATCAGCATCGGTTTCGAGACGCTTCGAAGCCTGGTCTATGACGTCCTGTCCGAGTTCGCTAGGAACGGGATCAAGAACGTGGTGATAGTCTCTGGACACGCCGGTTCATCACATCTGGCGGCGGTCAAACTTGCAGCAAAGGACATTGTCGATGAAGAGGACATGAAGGTACTGGCACTCTCGGACTACGAGATAATCTATGACAAAGGAGTGGCGGGCAAGGATGAAGGCCATTCGGGTTGGATAGAGACCTCCCGGGTCATGGCGATACGTCCCGACCTCATCAAGGGTGAGGGAAAGAAAGGCGTCAACAAGATCCCACGCTACATGATCCTCAGGCATCCCGAGAAGCACTGGGAAGGTGTCACTGGAGACCCTACGAAAGCGACCAAGGAGAAGGGTGAGGAGCTCAACCAGATGGTCATAGAGGAAATGGTGAAGATGATCGAGGACATGCGCAGGATGGAGGTTTGATATTGAATCCGAAGCAGGTTGCCGGCGAGAAGGCCACTGAATATGTACAGGACGGAATGGCTCTGGGTCTTGGAACCGGTTCCACCGTGCGGTATTTCGTGGAGAAGCTCGGGGAGTTGGTGGCCGAGGGTTTGGACGTTGTAGGAGTTCCGACCTCGGAGAGAACCGAAGAACTGGCAAGGAAGGTCGGTGTGCCTTTGTCCACACTTGAGAAGACCCCGACCCTGGACCTGACCGTGGACGGCGCGGACGAGGTCGATCCCAACCTGAACCTGATCAAGGGCATGGGCGGCGCCCTGCTCAGGGAGAAGATGGTCGCGTCTTCATCAAGAGAGTTCATCGTGATAGTGGACGATTCCAAGGTCGTGGAGAAGCTCGGGACCAAGAGCCCCCTGCCGGTTGAAGTGACCCAATTCGGCTGGACATCTGTCAAGGAATGGATCGCAAAGCTGGGCAGCATTCCCAATCGAAGGATCATCGAAGGAAACCCGTACCTCACCGACAATCAGAACTACCTCCTCGAATGCGAGTTCAAAGGAATAGACGATCCACACAAACTTGACGCTGACCTTCACAGACTTCCGGGTGTGGTGGAGACCGGCCTTTTCCTGGATCTGACATGCAGGGTGATAATCGGTAAAGACTCCGGTGTGGAGGAAATCGAGAAATAGACTACTTCGGATGGCGCCTGATATCCCTTATCATACGCTCGATCTCGGCTATCTCGGCCTTCGCATCCTTCTCCAATACGTCAACAATATCGTCCAAGGAGAGCGACAGTTTGTAGGCATGCACCGGTCTGCCCTTTCCTTCCTTCTTGATGTCCCTCTTCTCCACCCAGTTCCTGTTCCTGAGGTCCTGCATGGCGATGGAGACTTCGGGCTGCCTCAGACCGGTTGCCTGCTCTATTTCAACGGATGTGGTCTCCGTCTTCTTGGTCAAACACACGAGTGTTTTTGACACGTTCTTGGGCAACCCAGCCCTTATCAGGAGATTGATGAAAGTGTGGTCCCTTCCCACCAGTTTTGTCTCCTTTGGCATATTAATCTAAGTAGCAATTATTAATTTGAGTATATATATTTTTCCACCAATTTAACTCGCATGAAAATGAGAGAGCCAGTGTTCCTTCTGAGCAGCCATGAGCCGTCAGTGACTTCATGTAAAATGAAGACCAGAATCTCCGAAAAAACTAGATTTCCGCGCCCCAAATGCATCCGTAAAACCTAAATCCTAAATAGCAGTTGGGACATTGGATTAGTTTGCGAGGCCAATTATGAAGATGCCGCGTACGATAAAAGGATACTGTCCCTTCTGCGGGAAACACTCAGACCTGGACATCGAGAAGGTGAAGACCAAACCCAGGTCGGAGTACAGGCGGGGGCAGAGGCGCTTCAGACGTGTTTCCGCGGGTTACGGCGGGTCAACCCGGGCCATCTACAAAGATAGGGAGAAGCCCACCAAGAGGGTGTACATACGGTACCGCTGCAGGGAATGCAAAAAGGCCCATCACAGGAAGAACATAAGGGCAAAGACGTTCGAGTTAACGGAGGTCTGAGGTGGAGACGGTTCCCAAACCCGGAGGCAAGTTCCTCAAGATCAAATGCCCGGACTGCGGGAACGAGCAGGATATTTTCGACAGGGCCTCGACCCAAGTCAATTGCCTGGTCTGCGGAGCGACGCTCGCCAAGCCCCAGGGGGGTAAAGCGGCTCTCAGGGGGGAGAGCAGGCCGGTGGAATGATGCTTAGGACCGCTGAATACCCCGGGATCGGGGACCTGGTCATCTGTTCTGTCCAAAACGTCAAGAACTTCGGTGCTTTCGTCTCACTGGACGAGTTCGGCGGCAAGGAAGGTTTCATACACATCGCTGAGGTCGCTGCGGGATGGATCAAGTACATCAGGGATTACGTCAGGGAGGGCCAGAAGGTGGTCTGCAAGGTCATGAAGGTGGACATTTCAAAGGGCCACGTGGACCTCTCTCTCAAGCAGGTCAACGCTCACCAGAGGAGGGAGAAGATCCAGGGATGGAAGAACGAGCAGAAGGCCGAGAAGCTCCTGGAGATGGTGGCCGAGAGTGCCGGCAGCAACCTGG
>JAZGCT010000042.1:0-6290 GCA_036477085.1 Thermoplasmata archaeon
AGAACCTCCCCAAGGAGAAGATCATTCTCGTACCTGTCGCCCACACCGAAGGCAAGTTCGTTTTTCCCCAGAGCCAGGAGCAAGAGATGCTCAGGAAGATGGAAGAGACGGACATGATTGTCTTCAAGTACGTGGATCCGGACGGGAACTATGCCGGTTATCCGTGGAATCCCAATGGATCTTTGGACAACATTGCCGGGATATGCAACGCTGAGGGTAACATCTTTGGCATGATGCCACATCCAGAAAGGGTGTTCTATCATTACCAGCACCCGGACTGGACAAGGAAGTCTGCTAGGAAGGACGGTGATGGAAAGGTCATCTTCGAATCCGTTCTTGAGTACGTCACCAAAACGTTCTAGGCGCCCTCACTCACCGCAAGCCTCCAGACCATCTCTTGCCTCTTTGAAATCCGGGTCTATCTCAAGGGCTTTCTGGAAGCTCCGAGCCGCCTTCTTGTATTCTCTTAATATCATATGGGCGATGCCCTTGTTGTTCCATGCCCATTTGTACTCTGGGTTGACCTTCAGGGCTGCGTCATAGCACCCCATCGCTTCCTTTGTCTTTCCCGTGGATCGCAACGAGACACCAAGGTTGTTCCAGGCGCTGACATTGTCAGGGTTCATTCGCACGACCTTTCTGAAGCATTTCTTGGCCTTCATGGACCTCTTCAATCTGGAATATGCCTTTCCCATGTTGAACCAGGCATTCTCGTTCTCTGGGTCGAGCTTTGTGACCTCACGGTAGCACTCGATGGCCTCGTCCTCCCTGCCAGTTCTCGCCAGCAGAACGGCCTTGTTGTTGAGCGCTGTCACGTCCCCTTCATCTCTGTGAAGGGCGATCTCGAAGGCCTCCATGGCCCTGGCATTGAAGCCCAGGAAAGCGTACGCATTACCCAGCAGCCTTGCCAGGTCGTTTTCATATTCCACCAGGTCGACGTTGGAGTCCAGAAGGGAAGCCAGATTGGCCTTCTGCTGCTCAGAGAGCCTGCGCATCTTGCCCATCGAGATCGCTCTGTCGAGTATTGCTCTGAGCTCGGACCTCTCCCACGGTTCAGCCTGTGAAAGTGCCTTGATGCACGCATCCATCATTGCTTCGTTGTCTTCCCCGCCGACTGCCAGACAAGAAGCACAAAACGGTCTTCTCTCTCCTCCGAACAGGGGACAACTGCCTTCCATCGACAATATGATGGCTAATTGCAGATAAAGAAATTGCGTTCTGATTCCCAGGGAACTAGTGCTCTATGAGTATTTCCAGGAAGTTCTCCAGGTGCTTTGCCAGGGATGCATTGTCCGTGAAACCGCATGCGGCAAGGTCTGCAGAAGCGAGGAGCGCTGTTGTACCGTCGATTATCACATCACTGGCAATCAATCGATTCTTGTGAACGACCTTGGCGTTCTCCGGGATCTTCTGACCGGCGCCGGTAATTATCGTGATGCTGACGCCCCTTCCAATAGCGTTGTCCATCTTCTTTGCCAACGGGGCTCGGATCTCGTGGAAGTTGGGGGAGGCGATTATTACTGATTTGGAGCTTTTGTCCAGCAGTTCCCCGATTTTGGCAATGACTCTTGACTTCCCTGTGATGGTATATACGAGCTGGGGTTCTCCCTTATCCCTCATGATCTCGCTGAGCGTTTCCAACTTGTAGAATGTGTCTGTTATCGGAGGGATGATCTTCTCCATGAGCTTTTTGGGTTCCTCGGGTTTGAAGATTTTCGGTCGGCCGCTGGTTGACATCGCGAAACCTTTCTGGCACAATGACTGCAGGACCTTGTATGACGACGTCCTTGGTATTCCTGAGGTCTCGGCTATCGTTTCGGCGTCCCCGTAGCCATGGGCGACCAGAGCGATGTACGCCCGAGCCTCGTAGTTGGAGAGCCCTATGGACTCCAAAGTACTGGAGGCCTTCTCGTATTCCTTTCTCAGGTCAAACCCGGAATCTAAGAGATCGTTCAAGCTCACGGGGTGTCAATCCCAATCTAACATCTTAAGCCTTTCCGGAATCGTTCAGACCCAATGATAGCCATCTCAAAAACCTTTTAATCGAAGATGGTTATATGGACGCGAATGAAGGAAAACTACCTTCAGGGAATCCTGCTAGTGGGTGTTGTTTTCACACTTCTCATGTCCGTGATTCCAGCACTGGTCTCGAGCCAAGGCTTGGATGGGGTCGCAATATCCGAATCCGATGCTGAAATGATCGGTTTGAGCGAGTACAACGGTGGAGGACACATGAAGGTTAGGATCACTGGCGAGCAGGCGACGGCGCTCAGGGAGAAGATAATCTGGATGTTCGATGAGAATTCGGATATACCTGACGGTTTTGTAGGAGAGGGGATGCAGACTGGTATGGGCTTCTTGCCGGGTAAACTTGAGGCTAGCGAGGTATTCAGATACTCTCAGTGGATACAGATGACACAGTGGGAAGGCGGTGTCCCCTACCTGTACGGAGAAACGACGAGGTCTGAGCTCCGGGAAGGAGACACCGAAAGCGGGGCCAAGCTCAGCACCAAGGGTCTGGTCGGAACGGATGTGAACACCGTTGAGACCATCGAGATGGAGCATCTATTCAATATGAAGTCGACAGCAACGGACAGAACCTACGTCCAGTCCGACAACCTGACCATCGACGGTCTTTACCGAGGCTTCAGCTTCCAGAGGTCGAACGATTTTGATCTAGGGGGATTCTCACCTTTCTCCGGCGTTGGGGAACCTGGAACGCAAGCATGGATCTTGAAGAGCCATGATTCATCCAATCCTTCCGACCTCGCCCTGTGGCACGGTCCCGTGGACACACCCAACTATCAGAACGGGCTCACAGCGACCACGTTCGCGGACTTCGACCTCCGCTTTGCCAACGAGGCAGCCATGCGCTTCGATTATAAGGGCAGTGTCGATTCGGGAGATTCTCTCGCCATCCAGATAATGGAGGAAGGCGGTAGCTACTTGACCCTTCGGACCTTGGATATGAGCGACAACAGGAATTCGTTTGAAACCTTGGTTTTCGATCTGGACCCCTATGTTGGAAGCAAGGTCAGGGTCACGTTCAACTTCACTTCCGATCAGAACCAGAACAGCACCGGCTTCTTCATTGACAACTTCGACATCAATGCCCCAAGCTTCTACGTTGGCGAAATAGAGATACACCACATCGATTATATCGTCGGCGTCCTGAGCTATTCATCGTTCCACCCTGACAAAGGGACCACCAATCTGATCAGGACACCCGCTGGAATGATACTTCTGTACAGTTCCTCCTTCGACTCTGAGTCGCCCTCGAATGATCAGGCCACCTTCAACTCCTTCAATTTCATGGACAACCCCCAGATACTCTTCGGGTTGATGTTCGTATGCGCTTACTTGATATCACATTTCCAGAACAAGTACTACAACAACTACAGGAGAATGTATGCTGTGATGCACAGGCATGGTTGGTACAAGAGGAAGTGGATTCACTGGATCGGAATTATTCTCTTACTTCTGTTCATAATCTTCTACTTCTTCCCGTCCCTCTTCGTCTTTGCCGGTGTCAACTTCTACATGATTGGGGTCACCAGCTGGGTGTTCTATATCGCGTTGACCGTTGGAATCATAATCGGCACAAAGATACTCTATCTCAAGGCTGAACATGCCATTCCAGAGCCGGTTCCCGAGGAAGAGGAGATACACGTGACCGTTGAAGCTCCTGAGGTTGATTTCGCTCCGGTTCCTGGCGGAGGGATGCCGCTTGCAGTTCCTTGCAGCGTCTGCCTTGAGGACCTCCACGATATTGCCAGAGAAGGCATCAAGTGTCGTTGTGGGCAGGTATTCCACAAGGATTGTGCGGCCAAGGCCGAGAGATGTCCCAACTGCAACCGCCTGCTTGAGGCGGTAAGGCCCAAAGAGAAGAGGATGTTGACAGTCAAGTGTCCTGCTTGTGGCGACATCGCGTTGGTCGAAGGTGACGCAGACCTGCTCAAGACCAACTGCGAATCATGTGGCTCGATACTCCAAGAGGTTGCCGAAGGCTACAACTATCTCATCGTGGACGACAACGCCTCTGTGGCCTATGAGGAATACAAGACCGTTTTGCAGAAGGATGTTCCTGGGCTTTGCATCTCTACCACATTTCCTGAGAAGCTCAGGAAGGAGTTCGATATAGGTGAGAGCGACATGTTCTGGCTCTCCGATACTGTATCCGACCCGTCTGTCAAGACGATTGACCCCAAGAGACTGGACTTCGAGATGATGAGGGCCGTCAGCAACTTCTTCAAGGAGATCCCAAGGGGCGTCCTCATGTTCGACGGCATCGAGTTTCTTGTCGTTGAGAACGGATTCGACCGGGTGCTGCGCTTCGTCAAGAAGATCAACGATCTCGCTTCGGTGAGCGACGCCACGATATTCGTTCCCCTGACCCCGAGCTCGCTGGGCAAGGACGAGTTCGCCATGCTCAGGAAGGAGTTCGACAAGGTCCAGATACTGACTCCACCACATGGTGAGGAGTAGCCCCTTTCCAGAAATGTTCTTAGTTGTGGTCGACTTGGTCATAACTCGATGGAGGAATCCGTTTGAGTTTCGAACGTGATGATTGGGACAGCATCTATCGCAGGCGGTCGCTTGACGAGCTGCCCTGGGAAAGGGGAAAGCCCAGGGAGATGTTGGTCGAGCTCGTGGAGTCTGGGATGATCGAGAAAGGTAGAGCGCTGGACACTTGTTGTGGAGCAGGGACGAATGGGATATATCTGGCTGAGAACGGGTTCGATGTCGTCGGCATCGACATCTCCTCGAAGGCTATTGAGATATCAAGGAAGAAGGCCGAGGAGGCCAATGTCCAGATGGACCTAAGGGTGCAGGACTTCTTGGAACTCTCATTTGATGACGGAGAGTTCGACTTCGTGCTGGACAGCGGTTGCTTCCACCATGTGGCGGCTGAGAAGAGGACGACCTACATCGAGGGCGTGCACCGGGTTCTTAAGAAAGGCGGAAAGTACCTCCTGCTGTGCTTCAGCCACAAGAACGGCCCAGGGTGGAACCAGTTCACGGAACTGCAGATTAAGCAGCTCTTCTCCAAGCATTTTGATAATCTCTTTATGAAGGACGTCGAGTTCTTGGAGGGGGATCAGGTCTACCGGTTCTTCTTGAACAGCCTGATGGTCAGGATCTGAACACGTGCAGATCTAGTGTTTGAACGAGTGCCCTTGGATTTCTGGACCCGGTATCCAGGTTATCTGGGGCTCCTTGTTGAGGTCCATGAACATATCAATGTGACCCAGCAGTCTGAACCCGGTTTTGTAGAAGAGAGAGATCGCCTCCCTATTCTTGATGACCGGTCTAATGCTCAGATAACGCAGACCTAGTTCTTCTGCCTTCTTGATTACGTGTTGCAGTAACTGGGTGCCCACACCCCTACCTCGGTAATCTGAAGCTACCACAATGGGTTCCACCTCGGTATCATCCTGAATGAGCCCCACCATTCCGATCATTTTGCCTTCATGTTCAGCGACTCATATGTTCTTGCCACCCACGTGTGACAGATGCTTATCGAAGTTCTCTCCTGGATCATCACCGCCAATGGTCGAGCTCTCGTAAATATCCCTGTGACGCTGGGTCAGGTCAACCCATAGCGATCTGCAGGATTCCAGGTCTGATTGCTGATACTGTCTTATGGTGACATCTGTCATATCCATACACAGGCACATCATGCTCTCCGGTGTAATAGAGATTGCCTCATTCCTTTCTGATGCAGACGATCATTTGCTTCGGAGACGAAGCCCCAAAAGGCGCGTCATCGTAGTCCCCGTACTTCGCATCGATCCCAAAACCGTTGTACTTCAGTAAAGCGTCCAGCTCCTCAGGGAAATACATCCTCATGTTGAGCTCTTCAACGACCTCCTTCGACCTCCCCGGGATTCCGTAGTAGAACTTGACATGGTTGACCTGGGATGCCGGGTCGTACCTGTTGCTCTCGTAGACCTTGACAACCCCCTTCCCATCAGGGTCCGTATATTCCGAGTTGAAGAACCTCTCGTCAGGGTCTCTGGCAAGTCTCTCCGCGCTCGGGACTAAGACGTCAATGATGAACCTGCCGTTCTGAGCCAGGTGCTCCTTTACACGGGACAAGCACGCTTCCAGATCCCTGAGGTCCAAGAAATGACAGACCGTGTTCAGCGGGAAGATTATTGTATTGAACTTCCTCCCCAAATGGAAATCTCTGATATCGCCCTTGATCCATTCCACTTCCGCGCCGGCTTCTGATGCTCTTCTTCTTCCTTCGGTCATCATCGAATCGGAGACATCGATTCCAGTGACCT
>JAZGCT010000043.1:0-3640 GCA_036477085.1 Thermoplasmata archaeon
AGCCGAGAGCGTGATTGAACTGGGGTCCGATGACTGTCTTGTCGTCCCACTGTATCTCCTTTTTGATGCTCCCATTTTCTATGTATTGGATTCTCTCGGGGTCAAATGATATTCTGGCCGGCTTCAACAGCGAAGCATTCCACATAACAAACCAGACGGAGGCTACAACTACAGACATTCCCAGTGCAAGGATTACGAACCCAGCTGCGCCGTTTGTGATGATCAGTCTTATTGACAGCAACAGGAGAAAGATGCCGACAGTCAATGGAACGAGACTCATTGCCAGAAAGAGAATAGGAAAGGCTTTTGTTCTATGAATTACTGTGCGGTACTCGGGTAATCCCTCAATCAGATCTCTCGCAGTTCTCATGGTGTCATCTACCCTCTTCAAGTTCTCTGGGACTATGCCCTCCAAGTTCCTTGCAATTCCTTCCAAATACTAATCCACTCGGATTACTAGAATCTTTCGCCAAAGCGACCTCACATTCAAGAGTTCAGTCAGCGATCTTATGGGCAACCCAGAATTCAAATCCTGGGGAAGTCGATGGTGAGTTCGACTTCCAGAAAGGATAAAATATCCGATGACGCTATGAAGCGTTGGATGGCAACCGAGATTTCCAGGCTCATCTCAGAGGCCGCTTATCAGGCCTACGAGAAAAAGCTCCAGGGAGAAATCCTCAATGGGAAGATCCCTCAGCACGTCGCCATAATCATGGACGGTAACAGGCGATACGCCTACCAGCTGGGCCTGGGAAGGGCGGGAGGCCATGAGAAGGGAAAAGAGAAGCTGGAAGAGGTCCTGGAGTGGTGCCTGGAACTTGGCATCAAGATACTAACGGTCTACGCATTCTCGACCGAGAACCTGAAGCGCTCCAAGGAAGAGGTGGAGAAGCTCATGAAGCTGTTCGCCGAGAACTTCATGAGGGCTGGAGAGGACGAGAGGGTCCACAAGTACAAGGTGAGAGTAAAGGTCCTCGGCCAGAGGGACCTCCTGCCGGACTACGTGGTCAAGGCCATCGAATACGCCGAGAACATAACCAAGGACTATGACGGTTACCTCTACAACCTGGCGATTGCTTATGGTGGAAGGGAGGAGATCTTGAGCGCCATAAAGACGATTGCATCGGATGTGAAAGAAGGCAGATTGGCTGTTGAGGACATCAACCAGGATCTCATATCGTCGAAACTGTACACGGGTGGTCTTCCAGATCCAGACCTAATACTTCGTACATCCGGTGAAGAGAGGATAAGCAACTTCCTTCTGTGGCAGATCGCATATTCAGAACTTTATTTCGTGGACGTATACTGGCCGGGGTTCAGAAAGATAGACTTCTTGAGGTCTATCCGTTCCTATCAGTTGAGGCAGAGGAGATTCGGGAAGTAGACTTGGGCGTGGTCTTGATCCTTGACCCACAGATGGGACATTCATCCATCGGTTCTTCGAACCGTTTTCCGCACCCAACGCATCTGTATCCCCATTCGATCTTCTTCTTGATGTCAGGGAACGAAAGGCCGCGGTAATCCAAACCCAATTCATTTGCGACATTCTGTATTGAGTAGTCATCGGTAATGATGGCGGCATCCAGATCAATGGCCAGAGCAAGAACTCCGACATCGGCAGGAGACAACCTCTTCGCATCGCCCGTCCTTCCTGCGGCCTCATCGACCTTCGTCACGCTTTCATCCGAAGGGGGGCGCACCTCCACCCTGGTCTCGATCATCAACATGAGCTGTATCGTCGGGTCCTTTCCTTTCACTTCCTCCAGAACATGCGGGGTGCAGAACATCTCTTCGAGAAGAATGTCCTTTCCGGCGAGAAGCGCAGAAGCGTCGAGTACAAATGCCACGATTCCAGATAGGGGAGATAGGAAAAAAGGTTATGGTTCTGGGTCGGACAGTATGATGCCGTAGATGGCATCTGCGGCCTGTCTGGCATCGTTCTCATCATCGGTCTTCACCAGGAGCTTCCCGTTTGGATAGACCGTCACCTCTATGCCCTTCTTTGCGATCAGGAGATGCTTGACGTCCATTACCTCGTACCCGTTCGATTCCAGGAGGCCGATAGCAGTTCTCAGGTCCACCTTCGTCCTCTTCTTCATGTTGGACAGATAACCAGCATGACCTTTGCAGGGCTTCAGCAGGTAGTATGTCATATCACTTCGGCTCCTTCTAACGCCTTCTTTACCAGGTCTTCTATGTCGATCTTGCTCTCTTCTTCCAGTATCGCTTTGAGTCTTGCTTTGGTGGACGGCTTCTCGGGGACGATGGTGCAGCAAAGCCCCGGACCAATCGATGCTTCGTAGGTTCCGATCTCCTTGGCGATCCTCTCTATCTCCACCTTGTCCAGACCAATGACGGGGCGGAGTATGGGTATGTTCACCGCCTGCTCCTCGGTCCTGATATTGGAAAGGGTTTGAGAGGCCACCTGACCCAAGGACTCCCCTGTGGCGATTGCCTCAGCCCCTTCCATCTCCGCGATGCGTTCTGCGATGCGGAACATCATCCTCCTGCACATGACACACTGGTATCTCCTGTGAGCGTTCCTGGCTATGACCGCTTGCGAGGGTCCGTGGGGAACGACGTACTTCTTCATGCTCTTCCCTGAATGCTCCTCCAGCCTTGCGATCAGTTCCTTCGTCTTGTTCAGCATTTTCTCGTCGGTGAACGGCTGGTTATCATAATGAAGGGCAATCACCTCCACGCCTTTTCTCAGCAGCATGTGAGTTGAGACAGGAGAATCGATACCACCCGAAAGCAACGAAACGACCTTCAAAGACCTCAGCTCCTCAGTGCCCTATGTACTGTGAATAAAGTGACTTGGCCTTCGCCTTGTCATCAGTACCTCTGATCAGGGCTCTTCCATCCTTGAAAAGAGTGATCTCATATCCATCGACTGAAACGGAAAGCGTGGCCCTGCCTATCTTGGTCTGGCCGACCTTCGACAGCCGCTCTTCAAGCTCTTCGAGACGTACTTCTAATCCCTTTGGAGGTGTCACGGAGCACGCGTCCCTTCCGCACAGAACGACCACCACGTCCTTGGTCTTGGCATCCAGGTAATCATATTCCTCCTTCTCACAGCAGTCGCAGTCCTCCCTCCGGGTGACCTCGATCTCCCTCTGATCGTTGTACCATGGGTCGATGACCAGAAGTGTCTTCCTGGGCTCGTGACCAACGAGAAGCTTGATTGCTTCCGTGGTCTGGAGAGATGCGATGAGAGTTGAGACCGTATTGAGTATTCCGAAAGTATCGCAAGTGGGCAGTGTTCCCGGAACCGGCATTTGGGGAAAGATGCATCTCAGGCAGGGACCCTCCTTTGGTTGGATCGTCAGTGTCATTCCGTATGTGGCTATGGCCCCGGCGTAGATGTACGGTATCTGGTTCTTGACAGCATAATCGTTCAGAAGGAAGCGGGTCTCCATGTTGTCAGTGCCGTCGACAATGACATCGACATCGTTTAGGAATCTTGATATGTTCCGATGGTTCAGGTCATTGGCCAGACCCATGATCTCGATGTCGGGATTGACGCTCAGAAGCGCCTCGGCGGCGACCACGGCCTTCGATTCTCCTACATCGTCCTTGGTGTAGATGATCTGTCTCTGCAGGTTGTTGAGCTCGACGACATCCCTATCGATCAGGACGA
>JAZGCT010000044.1:0-9219 GCA_036477085.1 Thermoplasmata archaeon
CCTTTATCAGGAGGACCTGGAAGAGAAGCTGGATGACATTCTGGACAACGATGACTCTTACCTCACGAAAGAGGACATAAAGCATGAGATACGCTCCAACCACTACATGACCAACAAGGTGATCGACCAGCTCGTCGAGGATGGGTTCGTTGAGATCAAAAAGCTGGAGAAGTCATATAGGATCACAATCACCAAGAAGGGCGTTCTCCACATCAGGAAGTACAACACCTTCTACAAGCAGATATACTCCGACCAGATCAAGGAACACTACAAGTTCAGAGAACTGCCACACTGGATCATCAAGGCCTAGTAGTCGACGTCAGAAACGTATGGGATGAAGTCGTACGTGCCGTCGGGGCTCTCGGTTATTATCTCCATCGTGGTGCTGAACTTGTTGCCCCGATGTGAGAAAGGAACGACCTCGTTGGTGACGAACTCGTAGGCATCATCGGCCAACTGATCATCCTCTCCCGCGCTCCACACCGCGATCACTCTCGATGGAGGAATCGAACCCGTGCTCGTGATATCGAGTATTGCATTCTTCAGTGACTGCATGTCCAGCAACCGGGGAGGGTGATCGTACTTCTTGATGAAGAGAGAGTAACCTGGGTATCCCATGCCGAACCAGGTCCAGAAGGTGGACGGTTTCATCCTGAGATAGCCGTCGAAAGAGTACATCACACCGCTCTTCCCCCGCAGGATCGCTTGGGTCTGGAACAATCCCGGCCTCTTCAACCCCTCGTTGACATGCGGGTTCTTTGATGCGAGATAATAGACGAGCTTCTGCACCGAATCCTCGCCCTTGGGAACGTATACGACGGGGTCTTCCTCTCTTATGCTCCTGATCACGCGATGCCTGATCACATAATAGCTGAAGAACCCGCTGACCTCTCTCAGCCACTTCAGGGCAAGGACGCCAACGATGAACAAGGCCAAGAAAAGAATCAGGATCAACCATGACCTGGCGAACAAGAACAGAACGACAAGAATGAAGTTCACGATCAACCAGATGGAAATGAAGATTGTCGCATACCTGACGGACTTCCTCACCTTGGGCGCTTGAGCATTCACGTCCTCGGCCAAATCAAAGATCGCAGATATTGGGTTCTCGATGGCCCTTACATCCTTTCCGTTCACATTGAAAATACGAGATTGACGGTATATAAATCGTTAGGAAACAATCTTCCAGAAGAATCAAGCCAGCGCCATAGCTATGATGGACATTAGGGGTGAAAAGGGGCGATCCGCTTACTCGGCTACACCCGTTCTCTTGTCAACGACTTCCTTGTCCTTTTTGTCGTCCTTCTTCTTTGGTTTCTCTTCGACATAGTCGAAGGGGTTCTCTCTCATCATCATGATATAACAATTATGAAATGTCGTTACTTAGTTCAAAAAAAGATTGAGCCGATTATCCGGCCTGATAATTAACGGGCTACAGATTCTCTATCTTTATGATGCAGCTTTCGTCCCCGTTCCCTATCGTCTTCTCGAGTATCACCATTGCACAACTTCGGCATCTCACCGCCACTCTGGACGCTATCGCTCGAGTTAACATGCAGAGCACCGGGTTCTTCTTCGCTTGGTCACCCCATGGGCAGGTCTTGCCCTCGATCACTATCTTCCCGGAAGAGCTTTCTATCGTCTCGAAGTCACCACCGAGTTGGTTGAAGACGAGTTGAATGACCTCCGCCACCCTGATTGAATCGACCTCCTCTGTTTTCGATATGTGCTTATCGCAGTACATGCCCTCAATGTTGTCGCACATCTCCTTTATGAATCGGGTCTTGACCGGCTGGGGCGAAGGCAGCAGAATGGTTGGAATGATGCTCGTGAGAAGAGACCTTATCTCGTTCTGCGATTCTAGGGCCATGTCCTCCCTTCTCTTCTCGCTTTTCTCCGCGGCACGTTCGATCCTTTCCATCCGGAAATCAAAAGCCCTCTTCACCGTGCTCACTAGATCGTAACCGTCGAACGGCATCTTCAGGTAGTCGAACGCTCCCTTCTTCATCGCCTGTGCCACAACTTCCATGCTTCCGTCATCGGCCAGGATGATAACGGGCACATCCCCGTCCTTTGCACCCACGATCTCAAGAAGATCCACACTGTTGATCTTGTCCGCCTCCGCGTCCGTGATTACCACGGAGACATCGTCCGAAAGCAGTGACATGGTGGCCTCCTCCCCGTCACTGGCCCTTATGATTCTGTGTCCATCCTCCTTGAGGTGCTTTACGGCATACTCGTAAAGCTCGTCGTCGTCATGAACGAAGAGGATGTTCTGTTTCTTGGGTTCCATGGGTTTACCCCGTTCATCCCGGACTCTTACTACTCGTCCAGGTTGCTCTTCAGCATATTGATCCCTCCACCGGAGATCTCGAACGGGAGATAATCCAGTGGTACCTGGGTGCTTCTCATCTTCCTTATCTCGATGAGCCTTTCCCTTCTATTGGTGTAGGCGTTCTCCCTCCTGAACATCCAGATTGCACCGTAAGTCGAATACATGGCTATGTTGTTGTACTGTGTCCCGACAGCATCGTCGCAGATTATCAGTGATGTGCAGCCCTTCTTGGCAAGCATGTAGACCAGCAGGTCCAGCTGTTCCCTGAACTTCTCGACCGGCATGCCCAAAGCGTAGACACCGATGTTGTCCACCACCACGCTTGACACGTTCTCATGAACGTAGTTGGCGATGTCCCTGAAATGCATCTCCACGCCCTTCTCTGTCGGATCCGAGAACCTCGCCTCGATCATCCTTCTCTCCAAGACCTCGTAGATCTTGAGCAAGCCTTCATCCTCGTACTTGCTTAGGTCCCATCCGAAGCCCAGCGCCTGGGCACGGAGGTCCTCGGGGCTCTCTTCTGTCGCCAGGAAGGCGCATTTCTTCCCCTGCTCGCACTGCTCCACTATGAAATGAAGGCCAAGAACCGTTTTGCCGACTCCCGCGTCCCCAGTCACCAAGATGGCCTTGCCCTCGGGATAACCCTCGATTATCTTGTCAAGGTCCTTCAATCCAGTACTGACTCTAGATATGGCCATGATCGCACCGAAGAATCAGCTGAATGGTGGCTTAAACAGTTTTTGCGGTCTTTATCATATTTGATAGAAAGGAGTTGCTGAGCCAACATCTTCCGTGTGGTTGGCCCCCATTGCTCTAATCCGTCATCAGGTCCTCGCCGGCCTCGAAAGCGGTCTGGATCACATTGTAAAGGTCCTCGAATCCCTGCAGCTCGAGGGATGAGATTGGTATAAGTCCTCGGAAGACTCCCATGTTCTCCAGGGCAACGAAGAACTCCGTGCTTGACAAGAACACGGCTGCCCCAGCTTCTTGTTCAAGCGAATTGTACAGGGTGTCCGTGTTCTTGGACCACTCGAGTATCCTTTCGAGTTCGGTCTCGGATAGAAGGTCCTTCTTGGAGAGAACGGTTGTCAGAGGCACTGAGAATCGGAACTGGGTCGTGGCCGAGAGCATCATCGAGGAGATGAGGCCGGACGGCGTCCTCGCCAGGATAGGATCAATGAGGAAGGCGAGAATCGAGTCCTGCATGCCAAACTCATCCACTATTATCTTGCTGGACTCCCTGAATGTGAACAGCTCCATCTGCCCTGGCGTATCGATCAGAATGTAATTGGTCTCGAACTTCTCGATGGTCTCTCCCACTTCCTTGGCGTTAAGGGCGAGCATGTCGGCGCAGTATATCTGTGCCGCGTTGGGTCCAAGGTCGGTGTCCTCCATCGCTTCTTTCAATGTGATCCAGTCTTGTATATCGACATCGGGATTGTACATAAGGTTCTCAGCCCCCGGGTCCAGGTTGACGGTTATGACATCATAGCCTTGAGTGTTCATCCAAACTTGAAAAGCGTGGACCATCGTGCTCTTGCCGCTACCGGCGGTGCCAATGAAGTAGATGTTTCTGGGCATCGAATTCCTCGAACAGGGGCCTAGATGGCTCGGCACTCGAACAACGTTCGCACTCTTAAAACTGTGCGCATGTTATGATCAAACGGTGTACTTATTTTGTATAGTCGTGGGTCCACCAGTTGACAAGTCCGATCCGTGGGTCCAGGTCAGGCCAGTCGTTGTGCGATCCCAGGACGCCGTCCGAGTAGCCGACGTAACTGAACTCAACCGAATCGTTATAGGACATGCAGCTCCAGAATCCTTGGGGAGCGCTTTCGTGGTTAGCAGATGCCAGTCCCAGGTTCAGGGTGTGTCCCAGTTCGTGACAGAATGTGTAAGCGAGACCCTGGTTGATCGCCTTCTTGCTCCATCCCTGGCCCAAGAAGAGGCCGTGAGAGATGAAGAAGTCATCCCCCGGTCCTTCCGCCACTCCAGATGACAAGGGCCGGCTCGAATAGTTATGTCCAATGATCAGGTATCTGAACGATCCCTTGCGATTGGCCGAGAAATGTGGACGCTCCCGGACACCATTACTGTCCCAGTCAGCTGTGACCTCCCCGTTCTTGAAGTTGAAGAAGTCGAAATCGGTAGTGCTGTAGCTGAAATTCAGGGGGATCTTGTGCCTCAGCTTCTCGCCCCCTCCGAACGCATTGCCTCGGGCCGACCCCATCTGCCAACCCGTGTCCACGTGCAGGCGGATGCCCCTCTTTATCATGAAGCGGATCGTCGGGTTAATGGCCGATGCGGTCAGAATATGGGGCTTGTCCACAAGAGAGAACGTACCCCCGAGTTCTGGACCACCATAAGCGAATCCACCACTCGACTGGCCGCCCGAACCTCCTCCGGAGCTCTTCTTGCTGGGCCTTATGGTGGGTCCTTTCACCATGAAGTCGATCTCAACATAGACATCCTTGCAGAAGCAATTTGGCGCCTCTTTTGGCCTGTTGAACAGGGTGTCCACCGCTCCCAGATGCGACTTGCCCTTGGGAACCTGAGGGTCGCCGATCTCTCCGAACGCTTCGTTGCCGTTCACCGTCCCGCTCTTGTCGTAGTCGGCCCACCCGTCAGCCAGACCATCCATATCAGTGTCCCAGTTTCCAGGATCGGTGCCGATCATCTGCTCATAGTCGTTGGAAAGGCCGTCATTGTCGGTGTTCCCCGGCTCATTCTGAGTGCACTTCTTGTCGTTCCCGGATGCTGTGTACCCCGCCTGAAGGTTCGGCTTGATGCTGTACTTGCACGCCCAGTTGTCCTTGATCTCGTATGGATCGGGTGTCGGCAGGTTACCAGTGACATGTATCTCCCTCTTGTTCTCCACCCGGTTGGTCAGTATCTTGATCCTGTTCTCTTTATACGCCTTGTTCCCTCTGAAGGTGAACCTCCCGTCCTTGCCTGCGCCGTTCTTCTCGAAAATACCGTCGATGAAGTTGGTGTCATGGTTATCGTTCATGGTTATGGTTATGTCGCCAACGGCCGCATGGTTGTCCTTGATCCTGGCCTTGAGCTCCATGGGAGCCAGATATGGAACCTCGTTCTTGTCAACATTGATCCTGGTGTTCCTGGTTGCCTTGTTACCCTGGATATTCAGTTCGAACAAGGTGTCCACCGTGTTGGACACGAACCTTATGCTGTGATCCCTGCACGCCTTGTTATTCAAGACGATTACATCGAAGTTGTTCACTGTGTTCCCGCTGGCTCTGAGCTTGTAGTCCATCCCCGCGAAGTTTGTCTTGGATTCGACCGTCAGTCGGTTCTTCACCCAATTCCCAATAACATCGATCTTGAGACCCCCGGCCAGAACTTCATTTTTGGATATGTCCTGTGCGTTCCCTCCGTTTTTGTTGACCACTACCTTCAGATTGTAATCCAGGGCTACTGCCGGATCCCTCTTGTGGATCACATTGCTCTTGACGGTGACCAGCATCCTTCCGCCGACCTGCATGTTGTCGGTGACGATCACGGACATGCTACCAGCAACCAGGACGTTGTTCTTCACGACCACTTCCAGACTTCCGCCCACCTGGTTGGCCTGAACGATTATGATGACATCGCACCCATTGAAGCTCTGACCGACCATCTTCACTGTTAGAGATCCGTTCACAAAGTTGTTGGACACATCGTTGTTGCACTTGGTCAAATATACGGTCTTGCTTCCAGGCACGAATTCCCCGCTGAAGACCTCCGCTTCACTTCCGGTCGGAATAACCAGACCTGAGGCTACAAACATTATCAATATCGCCATTGCTCCAATCCTTCGGGTCATACCAAAACCCTCCTCCTATTATGACACTGTAATGGACTTGCCTCGTATAAGTACATTTTTCATAATCCAGTCTGTTGAACTCCCCGGTCCATCGACGATTCCCGAAGACGGCGGTCGCTCAGAGTAGTTATGCCCGATGATCAGGTATCGGGAGGACCCTTTGCGGTTCGAGGAGATATGCCCTTGCTCCTACTCCGTTTCCATCGAAGTCATCTCCTACTTCCCCGTTCTTGAAGTCTTAGAAGTCGAAGGTGTTGCCATTGGGGTAGTTGGATTGATGTCTTTCTCGGTCACGAATCAGAGATTGAATGATTCTTTCCGCATTCTGCACATCGAATATCAGTCAATCGCTTTTCCGTTGTTTCTCGTTCCCAGATAACTGAGAAACTCAATACCCACCGCGAAGAGAAGCCGGCCCAAATTGTACCGTCTTTTAATGCCTTTGTTCGACGCAAGCAGTTTGGTGATAGTTCGGATCTTCTCAATTAGTGTCACGTTCCGTTTGCCATGAACCAGTACATCAGCCATGTCTATCTCGAAATTGATTGTGGGCTCGTCAACACAACCGTCAGTGACCTGTACATACTCCACCTTGTTCTTGGTCGTCTTGAAGACCCAGCTTGTGAGAGCTGACCCATTGTTGCTCACAGTCAATTGGATGGTCTGAGCACCGAGCAAGCTCAGAAACCTTGACATCTCAATGACATTGTGCATGCCCAACTTTTCCGTGTATCTCTTGATGTAAGGGTCCGATGAAGCTTCAAGAAACCTCTCGATGTGAGTTAGAAAATTCCCTTCTTGAAGTTGTATGCCAGCGCTCGCTCCGAATGTTAGATCGGCCATTCTATCAACGGCAAATGTTGCCAAAGGCACCTTGGCACCGGATCTCATCATGCGCATGCGTTCCCGCTCGAGGAAAATGTCCCATGTCCAGAATTTTGCCATGCAGATGGTTGCCAGGTCCTCAATTCTTGAGCTCGGTATATTTTGGACTTTGAATACGGAGTGCATCTCATCAAACCTGTTCCAGTCGGTCTCGAAGATCAAGCCCTGTTCATCCAATTCCTCATAGAACTTCGTAGATGGATATGGCGTGGCGATACCATAGGCGGTACTCGTGAGCCCCAGCTCCTTGGCGTAGACCGGAAACTGCAGTATTTCTTCTTCGGTCTGGTCAGGCAAACCAATAACGAACGTTCCCCCAGGGTTTCCGCCCCATTTCTTGATATTCTCAACGGCCATGAGATTAAGGCCTGGCTCCATTCCCTTAGATGTGGATTCAAGATCCTTCTTGTTCGGGCTCTCGATGCCCATTTCAAAACAGTCGATCCCCACGGCGATCATCTTTCGAACGACATCAGGGAATTTTGCCATTGTATCGGGTCGCACTTTCGCAATGAACTTAATGTCCAACTCATTCTGAGCCAATAGATCACAAAGTTGTTCTACGTATCTGGGCCTGCCCATGAAATGCGGATCTGTAATCTCTATGCTCAGCGGCCTTCCTTCATGAAACCCGACGATTTCCAGTATCTCGTCCATCACTTTCTCAGGAGCACGGTTGCGCAGATGACTCTTGCTCATACTGGGCTCACAGCAGAAGCTGCACTTGCCCCAGCAACCCCTTGACGCGGTAAGCACATCGTGTTCTCTATCTCTCCTCAAGGTCACATGATACTTGTGGCGCCTGAGGTGCCGAGCTGGGAATGGCAGGATATCCAGGTCCTTTATCGGCTCCCGATCCGGATTATGGACTATTTGGTCGCCATCTCTATAGGAAATACCTTTGACATCCCTCCCATCTCCCTTTGCAACCAGATCCCGCATGGTGATCTCACCCTCGCCGCGAACAACAAAGTCTACATATGGGTGTGATAGCATTTCATCTGGAATCGCCGTAGGATGATAACCGCCAAGAACGGTGGCGATCCCTCTTTTGTGTGATATCTCTGCAATCTCCAATCCTTCACTGTGGTCTGTTGCGGACATCGAGATCCCAACTAGGTCTGGCTTAAGCATATCTAAGTACCTTTCCAAGCTTAGTTGGATTGGCTTGGGCTCCTTCTCCAGATCTATTATGTTGACCTCATCCCCAACTCCCTCAATGCTTGAAGCGATGTACTCAAGACCGACGGGGATCATATCAAATGCAAAGCTCAGTCCGTGTTTCCCAGATGGCTTGACCAGCAGGACTTTCTTGAATGACACTTTCACGTCTAATGGTTTTCTAATACTTATCCTATGCCCATAATGCTCGTCATTGATTCATTCGCCGAAGTCTGGCACAATTGTTCATGATGAGAGCAGAGCGCTAAGAACTACGATAAAACCCATACAGTAGAAGTCTTTGGGTCTCGTGACCAGTATTTGGGTTGTACAACACCGTGAAAAGGTAGCTACGGCGGATCGATTACTCTGATCGTGTCTGTACCCTCGAATTCTGTGCCGTCAAGAAGAGAGCCTGTGATTTTCAGAATCACCTTATCACTCGGTGTAAGTATCTTCTCAACTTCAGCTCTATCAAACTTCACCATTCTCTCCATTATTCCGTTATTGTCGTTGTCAACTATGTAGGAATCCTCTGATGTTATGAAACCATATTTCTCGTCCAGGATCGGAGAGATGGCACCGTTCAGCAGAATTGAGGATGCATCGATGTCCCTTGCATCAGCACCTTTGAGCTCGATGTAGGCGGTTATGAACTTGCCTTTGGATCTAAGGTTCAGGGTGTCGGGGTCTATATCGACGGATGTTTCGATTTCGCTGGCTGGAAGCTCACTAGTCGTCGCGTACTTGGTATAGCCTTCGCGGGAAACTGGATTCCATTGAAGATAGGTGATGTGAATCTCATCTCTCCCATCTATTCGCATCGAAGGGAAGTCGCCAACCCACGCACTACCGTTCTCGTCCACAATCTCAATTTGCCAAGACGATCCGTTCCACCAGGCATGTCTCAGACTTGCGTCTCCACCTTCATACCCAATGTGAGGGTTTCCTAGAGAATCGAGGTCTAATGACGTACCGGGCCCTATCATGGTGTCAATCGTTGTGTTCTGCCACT
>JAZGCT010000045.1:0-2720 GCA_036477085.1 Thermoplasmata archaeon
CGATGGCGTATCCGTCCGTCTAAGCGAGAACGTGGAACTGCTCGGCTACGTCTTCTTCTTGCGTGTTATCACCTCCTTACGGTTCGGTAAAGAGGACGAGGAGGGGTGAAGGTGTCGATAGCTGCCGTCGGAGGTTCACCTCGATGCTCCTTGCATATTGACGGTGAGGCAGGTTAAGGACCAAGAACCAGGGGCCTTGAGGTCAAACCGGGATCTTGAAGTCCACGTTCTTCTCGACCCAGATTTCTCCTAAGGGGGTGATGAAAATGCTTTCCTCTGACAGGTGAATCAATCTCTCCATTTCGAGTTTGCCCAGTACGTCTGAGGCGTAATACCGGTTCGGGGTTTGTGACCAGTTGAGTAAGTCCTCTCGTGAAGCACCTTCATTGCCCTTGACATAGAGGAGGGCCATCAAAGTTTCACGAAGAGAGAGCCTGGGATTCAATACCTTGAGAGAACCCGCTTTTTCCCAGACTAATGGCACTTGTCTTTCCATGATGTCGGTCACGAGCTGTTGTGCCTCTTCTACCGAAGATGTATAGAATAGTCTCAGGAACTCGGTCAATATCCAACTCGCGTTTGTCATCACCATTGTGGCATCGGAGAGATTGGGGTCGACATCACCCCCAACATGTCCAATGTCTCTCCGGTTCCTTACGTCAAGTATTAGCTGGACAGTCCTCGGAATGTGAAGTCGAACTGAGTCGTGATATCTATCAATGGGAAGACTCCTAAGACGACCGACCTCCTTTTCGAAGTCCGGAAGTTGCCTTCCCAAGCGTGTATACTTCCCCGTCGTATGGTGTTGCAGAAGCCTCATCACGACTTCACAGAACCGTCCTCCCTCAAGCCCACTTGGCCTATACTTGCTACGATAGTAGTTTCGTTTCAACTCTAGGTAACATTCCAATAGTTCGTGCACTAATTCTGAGGGGAAGGTCTGGGCAAGTTGCTTCTTAATCTGGGCTGTCATTGCTATTTCCGCTTTCTGGGCAATTCGCTCTCGACTAGATATCGCCCAGTGGCTGAGGTTTTGTACATCCCCTTGCCCTTTCCCTTATCAAAATAGCCATGTTTGCTCTTTGCTTCTCGTAGGGTTTGAGCAGGGTTCTTCGGTGGTTTTGTACCTGCCTTTGCACACCATTCTCTCAGAAGACTGCCATCAATCTCTTCCTTGCTTTCATGTTCCTTTAAGTAGTACGCAATGACAGTTGCTCTTTCCATATCAGTGGTCGGGGATTTCTCCTTCATGAACACCTTGAGCTGAGGTTTCTGATCAGGTGGAAGCTTCTCCTTCTTTTCCTCTTTCGGAGGCCGGAGATGCTTCTGCAGGTCTACTTTCCCAACTACATTCTCTTTGAACCACTCTAATTCCTTCTTCACAAACTCCTCCGAGCCTTCAACCTCATAGGAGACCTGTCCAAGAGATATCCTCGCCCGTGTAATCTCGGTCATCTAGCAGAGAAGAACGAGCTCCACCTTATTTAGGTTTCTAGATGGTAACCATCTGTGATAATCTCAATGATGACATCAGGCGGACTTCGAGGACTTCTTCGGTTTCCAAGTTGAGTACTTTCACTGACCCCCAGCCAAAGGCTTAAGCCCTCGAGTGTTGTCCGTTTCGATGTGCCGATGAAGCATAGGAGGTGAGAGATGGAAGAGAACGACGAACTCACAGCAATGAGTTCAATCAGTAAGATCCTGGATTCCCTAAAAGACCCCGACACTCAGGGTCGAGTCATCCGATGGGTCGTGGATAAGTATGGTGTCTCCATCTACGGAGAGAAGGACAAGAAACCCTCAGCCTCTATTGAGGACATGGAGAGCTTGGAGGACCTCTGGGTTGCAGCCAGTCCCAAGACCCAACCCATGAAAGTTCTGGTTGTTGGCACATGGTTCCAGGTTCGACAGGGGCAGCAGAATCTCAAAGGATTCCAGGTCAACAAACCGTTGAAGAACCTCGGCCACGGCATAAAGGACATCACAGGGGCCTTCAACCAGCTCATTGAAACCAAACCGGCGCTGGCCATCCAGGTGAAGAAGAGTGGGACAACGAAGCAGGCTCGGAAGGAATACAGAATCACCCGTGAGGGCATCCAGAAGGTCGAGGAGATGATCACGGCCAAAGGGAAGACTGAAATTCCTCAGTGAGTTTCCATGACTCTGGATTCATAGAAGGCCACGAGAGGCCCTAGCTGCGGTGAAGGGGATAATCACCCTCACTAGCGGTTTCGCTGCATCTCAGAGGGACTGCACATCATCTCGTGGTGTGAATTGGGGGCCCGAGCCACGGAGTTTGCGTGGTGGTTGTGCAGCCTCCAACCCATATAATCCTCCATCCTGGAAATGTGGTGGCCACATGGTTAACGCGTGGGCCCTCCACGCTAATAAACTCAACACCTCTGGGAGTTTGTGGGTTCTCCATGGCGACAAAGCAGATTATGAACCCACGCTGTCCTTCTCCACGGGGGTTATTCTCCGAAGAACCGCTCTGAGAATTCGATCTCGTTGAAGGGACCTATTGTACGGGGCATAGAAATGGCTTGGATAAACCGTATCAAATCTGCATACTGCTCCTCAGGCAAGCTTCGAAATCTGAAGGTCTGAGAATGCTCATCCAGATTTACCATCAAGCTAGCCGCCTCATGATTCATCAGAATAGTGTATCTTCCGACGGCGGGTTTTAGGTAGTCCTGTTCTGGTATCTCATCGAGTTTGAG
>JAZGCT010000046.1:0-5610 GCA_036477085.1 Thermoplasmata archaeon
AGGAACTCTGCCATTGGGCCACTTGAGAACCTTGATATCTTCCACATCTGAGGTTAAGGGGAGCCAAGCAAAAAATGTTGCCCCCCGACTTGGAAAACGCAGGCGTGGAAGTGAAGTGAATGTCGCAACGTGTTTCGTATCCGAGTATTACTTAAATGGTGATAATATTCTTCCGTGGAATTTCTGAAGAGGTTCGTGAAGAGAATTCTGCAATGGGATTCGTCCAGTCCTTCACCTGGGAGAAAGAAGATGAAATGGTTGATCAACTCCTATCAGGCTTGGAATCTGCAAGGAAAGAGACTTGACGTAGGCATTAGATATCATCCGGTTGTCAATTATCTGAGGAGAATGCAGCAAGAATATGGGAAGGACCTTCTTCTTTGTGATGTGGGGAGTGGAGATATCGGTCTCAGGTATTTCCTGCAGAAGAGATGTGTTTGCGTTGACATTGACATGAGTGAGAAGGTGTATTCTTGGGGTTCAGATGTCGATCCCATTAAAGGTTCGGTACTCGATCTGCCTCTGGAGGATGGGATTTTCGACGCTGTCGTCAGTTTGGACGTCATTGACGACATCCACCCGGACAAGAGAAAGGAAGCCTTGAGCGAGTTGTTTCGAATCACCAACAATCTCATAGTAATTGGAGTTCCATATGGGCGAGACACCCGCCGTTATGTTGGAGAGTTGCATGAGGCGAGACTTCAAGGTGAGGACATGCCTGGTTGGGTCGAAATTGATGTGCAAATGGGCACTCCGGAAGAGGATTTCGACGAATTGGTGTCTGAAGTCATGAATCAGTACCCCAATTCCTCGCTTTTCGTGAAGGAGAACGAGAACCTCAATCTCTTGAGACTGAGAATCAAACTTCAACGAATGATTGGACCGTCAAATCCATTCTTCAGGCCTATCTTCGAAGTGATTTCTGCTCTGTCCAAACGTCTGAACATGGGTGTGAATTATCGCAGAATCTATTTTGTGGCATTGAAGGGAGGAGCCTCACAATCGGAAAGTTCGTGAAGCAATTGATATCTGAGTGCAGAAGCGCCCCCTCACCCTTTCTACCTCATCCTTTGAGTGTCCTTTTCATTTCTCTTCCGAATCTCTTGATGTTGTCCGCTTTAGTAAGCTTTGGGTAGTTTCTGAACCAGTCCTTCCTCAGCTCTCCTAGGCCCAGGTCAATCGTGTTCTCCTGAGCTATCTTCTCAAGGTCGAGCTCTCTTATCCCTGATGTCTTGAGGAGATCATACTCCTTTCTCAGCAATCTTGTTATCTGCTCCCTCTTGTTGTATCTTGTGGACAGGTAATCATACCTGCCATCGGATCCCTCATCCTTGACATTCTCCCCCATGACGATCGGGTACCACCTCATCTTCCCCAGTTCCCATATCCGAATCCACATATCCACGTCCTCGAAGGCGTTCAGACTCCTTCTTCCACCTATCTTCTCCCAGATTCTCCTCGGGAATACTCCCAGGAACATTGCCTGGACCGCGACATCTGAGTATTCATCCAGATAGATGTTCAGGAACTTCTCGCAAATCGGGTAGTACACCGTATCCGTGTCCATCACAAGAATGAACTCCCCTTTGCTGTGGGTGAACGAGATCTGCCTTCCTTCGCCCATTGTGCACTTCTTCGACAGCACCTTCATGTTGGATTCCTGGCTTTCCCATCTCTTCAGGATCTCCATGCTCCTGTCCTTGGACTTATTGTCAACGACAATGTACTCAAACTCAAGACCCTTCAGGAGGTCGAACACTGATTCTGGATGCCTGTCTAGCGCGTGTGCACATTGATAGTTGGTGGTGCAGATGCTGAATTGCATTCCACGTTCCATATGAACCCGCTATATTGAGATTGGCAGCCAATCATAATGGCGTTTTGCCCATCGCTTTCCGCAGTTCTCTCCAGTAGAACCTAATCCGGTCACCCTCGTAGGCGTAGATTATGGCCATGTAGACAGCCATTCCCACAAGAGCAGTGACTATAAGGGACACTATTCCAGGACTTAGGATGACCTTCGTCATCAGCATTAGCATCAACATCAGGATTGAAGCGAGTAGTGGACCCCTGAATGTGTCCCCAATTTCGGAGAAGGTGACATCCATGTTCTTCGTGATCAACCACCAGAGAACGATCATGTGGCTCAGGTACATCATCACTATCAGAAAAGAGATGCCCTCAATTCCGTAATGTACGGTAGCAGGATAGATGAAGATCAGCAGGATGACGAGATTCAGCAGGTTCGTCACAGACAGAATCTTGGTCTTCCCAACAGCCAAGAACACATTCCCAGCCGGTTCCGTCAGAGTTCTCATCAAGCCAAAGAAGCAGAGGATCTGGAGCGAGAGGACTGCCGGCATCCATTGCTCACCGAGGAATATGGCAACGAAGTCGGGAGCCAGCACGACAAGAGCGAAATAAAGCGGGAACGAAGCCAGTGAAAGCAGATCAAGGGTCTGCAGATACCCCTTCTTTAGTTTCGCGGGCTCTTTCTGTATCTGTGCATATGTGGGGAACATGACCCTGTAGACAAGCTTGACCAGAAAGTTCGCAATGAAGGAGGACCCTCGATATGCTACATAGTAGTACCCGAGCATGGTCAGACCGAGGAAAGCGCCCACAAAGGCGTCATCAAGATGGAATATCAGAAAGACAAGGAAAGCCATCAGAAAGACATGTTTGCCAACTGCATAGAGCTCCTTGGCGATTCTCCGGTCGATTCTGAACCTCATTCTCCACGGACATACCCGGTACAAAGCTACGAGGCCAACCGATGAACCGACTATCGGGCCAACGATCATCGCCCAGTACGAAGCCCAGATCCAAGCTATTGCGATGGATGTGGATGCAGATACCAACGAGATGACGACCGATACCATTGCGAGCTTTCCGAACCTGAGATCCTTCGTGAGCCTGATGGTGGACACAAATCCAGCGGAGGTCAGGAAGAACATCAAAGCCGAGACCCGGATGACGGCGACCACTTCCCCTGTGCCGAATATCCATGCAGCCACATCTGCTGTGAGAAACGCAATAATGAATAGGACCAGTGCTATCAGGATTCTCAGCGCCCCGGCTGTGTACAGTGCCTCCTCAATGTCGGTCTGCCTCTGGATGACCGCAGGTCCAAGTCCGAAGTCGCTGAACTGTGCGATTATGCCTAGAACGAAGCCGGCTATTGCCACGATACCGAAATCCCATGGTGTGAGCAGCCTGGTCAGGACTAACAGAGTTATGGCGCTGACCGTGCTTGCGAACACTTGAAGGACAGCAACAATGCCAATATTCCTGGCCGTCTTCGCTCGAAGAGACATTCGGCGTAAAAAAAGGCCGTCGTATTTAATAGGCTCTCTTTGGTTCTTCAGAACAAGCCAAATAGGAGTAGAAC
Source organism: Thermoplasmata archaeon (assembly GCA_036477085.1). Classification (GTDB taxonomy): domain Archaea; phylum Thermoplasmatota; class Thermoplasmata; order RBG-16-68-12; family SOIM01; genus JAGLME01. Next base: position 3,392 of record JAZGCT010000046.1, read on the forward strand.
AACCTATCCATACAGCTCATCGTTGACTATTTCGATTAGCTTCTCTTCCCTGATTCCAGAGCTGAAGCGCTCCTTCACTCTGTTCCTGGAATCTTGGCTTTTGGTTGATTTCAGAGCTTTGTGTAGAGCCTCGACGGCTCCATCGACATCACCATAGTCCATGTAGAAGCCTGTGTCACCAACCACTTCTGGCAGGGCGGATCTATTGGTTGCTACTGGAATGCATCCACAAGCCATCCCTTCAGCCAGTGATACCCCAAAGGACTCGTGATACGATAACTGAGCGTAGACTTTCGCTGCTTGGTAGTAGGACAGGAGTTCGTCTTGGGACGACCGTCCAATGATTCTGGTGTTTTTTGGAGCCTCTTCCCGCAGTTTCTTGTCCCATTCTGGTGAGTTTCGACCAATGATTGCAAACTCAGTGTCATCCATCTTTCTCGCAGCCTCCAAAAAGGTTTCTATGCCTTTGACCTTCATTCTCACAAGGTTGTTGATTCCAGCCACTGTGATGACCAGGTTCTTCTTCTCACCGCTTGGTCGGAACTTCTCGGTGTCAACACCGTTGTAGACCACATCAACATCTCGATCGATCCAATCCAGAACCCTCTTCTTGGTGAATTCGGAAACCGCCAGGACTCTGTCAGCATGTTTCAAGGCATACGTCGTTCTTCTGATTCTCTTCTTGCTCTTCATGGCGCCGTAGTCGATCTCAGGAAGATAGAACACATCCCAGCCTCCCGCAACGACCAGTGATTTCTTGCGCATGATTCTCGACAGTAGGACCGCAGATGTGGCGTTACCTAGTGCAAACCAGGAGAAGACCACCTTGGATCTAGCGATGTGAGCCGCCAAGGCTGGAACCGACCTCTTGCCTCTGAACAGGAAGGACTGAACCTGGAAATGCTTCGCGAAGATCTCCGCATCGCGGTTCACGAATGGTGCTGGGTCGCTTTGGGTGATCAGAATTCTAGGTTTTCCCTTCATTTTCTTCTGTGATGCTGAATCTCCCATGTACAAGCCCTACCCACTGGAAACCTCTTGGAGAATCCCCACGATTCTGGATGCTACTGCGTTCCAGCTGAACTCTCTTTCGGCAATGACTCTCCCTCTTTCACCCATTTCTTTTGCCTTCTCCCGATTCCTCATTAAGTCAGCCACGGCGCCTGCTAGTTCATCTGGCCTATCCGGTTCGACCAAGACGCAAACTTCATTTTCGGCGATGCCCTCGTTGAGATCCCAGACCGAAGTGGTAACGAACGGCCTGGCGCAAGACATGTACTCGTAGAGCTTGATCGGTGAAATTCCGTACAAGATATTCCTCTCTATGCCTCTGAATGGTGCCACACAGACCTCAGCGGCACCCATGAACAAGGGGACTTCATTGTAAGGACGGAAGCCGCAGAATTGGACGATCTCTCCCACTCCCAACTCTCCAGCAAGTGTCTCCAGACCGTCCCTTTGGGCTCCGTCACCGACTATCAGCACCCGTAGGTCTTCGAACTCATCGGTCAATTGGGGCACGGCAGATATGAGATACTCCACTCCTTGCCAGGGAGCAAGATTGCCTGAGAAACAAATGTAACGAAGGTTTGGATCAAGGCCCAGTTTTTCGACGCATTCTCTTCTATCCAACGGTCTGAACAGATCGGTGTTCGCTCCGTTATGGACCACATGGATATTGGCAGCAGGGACGCCATATTCATCGATCAATGTTCTTGCTATTCCCTCGGAAACTGCCACAATCCCGTTTGCGGATCTGAAGAAGTACTTGCGCACCCTCCACTTGATCTTATCCAGCAATGAAACCGACTTCTCTTCCCCATCAAGTAATTTCCTCTCCTCTTCGATAATCCCGTTTATCTCCACCATTGAAGGGGTTCCAGTCACCTTGCTCAGCATCCCGCCGATCTTGGGGGAGAATCTTCTTTCGTAGATGACATCTGGCTTGAACTCCTTCACTAGCCTGCGGCAAAACCTGAGGATCGCCAGATTGCCTCTCTCTCTGGGTATGGAGATCGAGACCCCAATGTCCCTCGCCAGTGCCGGGACCAAGTCCTGGGTATCTTCCGGTGTGAAGCCGATTAGTGCTACCGCGTTTCCTAACTTCGAGAAAGAGGATGCCAGCTCCCGAACGTGAGTCGAGTCTCCTGTTCTGCCACACAGATCAATATCAAGTGCAAGAAACAGTATGCGCACGGGACGAGAATTAGGTGCAGTAT
>JAZGCT010000047.1:0-7336 GCA_036477085.1 Thermoplasmata archaeon
ATCTTGGCCTTGGACTCCTGGAGCCTTGGCTGAACGAACTCGATTCCCAGATTCTTCAGCTTCCTGATGTTCTCATCGATTATCGGTTGGTCGTACAGCGAGATGTGCATGGCCGGCACAATCATTATGGGCCTCTTCGAGCCAAGACAGGTGACGGCGAAGATTGTCACTGGCGTGTCGGTGATTCCGTGTGCGATCTTGGCAATTGTGTTGGCCGTTGAGGGCGCTATCAACATCAGGTCGGCGTGGCCGCTCTCTCCACAGATGTCGACGTACTGGACAGAGCCATCTATTTGGGTTATCGGCTTCTGTCCGCTCGCGAACTCCAGGCTGTATGGGTGGATTATCTTCTGTCCCCACTCGCTCATGACCGGGATGACCTTCGCTCCATGCCGAATGAGCTCCCTGATGAGCTTGATGCACTCTGTGGCGGCTATGCTACCCGTGACTCCTATGACAATGGTCTTGCCTTCGAGCTTCTCACTCTTCTGGCAGTATATCGCTTCGCTGGGATGCACGCCGAACGATTATTGTCCCGATTTAAATAGTTTCTCTATCGGGAATCTGGTTGGGCATCTGTACGCAATGTTTATTCGGGTTTGGTGAATAGCACTCAACCATATGACGTCTGATGGGAACGGGGCAATCGGGTATCTTTTCGGTCTGGAGAAGTTCGGCATGAGGCTTGGACTGGAGAATGTCACAGAGCTTCTGGAAAGACTTGGCAATCCTCACAACGAATTCAAGTCGGTCCATGTTGCCGGCACCAACGGTAAGGGATCGGTCTGCGCGTATGTCTCTTCTATCCTTCAGGAAGCTGGCTACAAGGTTGGTCTGTACACCTCCCCGCACCTGGTGCGTCTCAACGAGCGAATCCAGATCAACGGGGAGGAGATATCCGATGATGGGATGGAGGAGCTTGCTGAGCGAATCAGGGCAGTGTCCGAGGAAATGGCCTCCGAGTCACCGGACAAGCAGATCACTTTCTTTGAGTTCTTGACCGCCATGGCATTCTCTCATTTCCGAGATGAGAACATCGATTTCGGGGTTCTGGAGGTCGGACTGGGAGGGAGGCTTGATGCCACTAATGTCGTTACACCAGAAGTGTGTGCCATTGCTCATCTGGCCATCGAACATTCGGAGCATCTTGGAGGATCGTTCGGACAGATCGCGGAGGAGAAGGCCGGGATCATAAAGGACGGTGTACCCGTCGTCGTCTCAGACAATCCAGTTCCCAAAGCAGTTTCGGATGTGTGCAAAGAGAAGAACGCCAGCCTGACGGTGGTGGGCAAGGACGTTGTATTCTCCAAGACCGAACAGGAGCCGGACTGGCAGCACATCAGGCTCAATGATATGCACGACATCAAGATCGGACTTCATGGACACCACCAGGTCCAGAACGCCGCCACTGCGTTCGGCGTCATCGAAGCTATGAGAGCAAAGGGATTCGAGATTCCCCACAAGGCCGTCTCTGCAGGATTCTCCAAAGCGAAGTGGCCAGGTAGATTCGAGGTTGTCATGAGAAACCCACTGGTCGTCCTCGATACCGCTCACAACCCCGATGCTGCCACCGAGCTCCGTAGGTCGGTGGATGATGTCCTCGAATACGATAGAGGGATCCTGGTGCTGGGGATGCTGGAGGACAAGGACATGGAAGGCTTCGCGGCCGAGATCTATACGATCGTCAGTACGGTCATATGCACCACCCCCCAGAACCCCAGAGCACTCCCAGCGGAACGCGCCACCGAAATCATGAAGAAGTACATTCGAAGAGTGGGGCCCTTATCCAGCGTTGCAGAGGCAATGGACAAGGCCTTGGATATGGCCAGGGAGGAGGACATGATCCTTGTTACCGGTTCCAACACGACGGTGGGAGAGGCCATGCAGTATCTTGAAAGGGTGAACAAGTGAAGAGGATCGATCTCATAATGAAGAATCTCAGGGAGAGGTATCGACATGGTGCCTTTCCTGGGAACATATCTGGAACCGCTCTGCAGAAAGAGCTGAGGCGTCCATTTAGGGTATTGATCTCAACGATCCTCTCACATCGAACGAAGGATGAGAACACCCACAAAGCATCATCCAATCTATTCAAGAAGTATCTAACCGCTGAGGATGTTGCAGATGCTTCTCTGGAGGAGATCGAGGAACTCATCCGCCCTTCTGGATTCTACAAGGTCAAAGCCCGGAGGGTGAAGGAGGTCTCCAAGATCCTGCTGGAAGAATATGGCGGTGAAGTGCCGAGGGGTTTTGATGAACTGATGTCCTTACCATCGGTCGGCAGGAAGACGGCGAACTGCGTTCTTGTCTACGCCTTCGGAGAGCCGGCGTTGCCCGTGGACGTACACGTCCACAAGATCTCCAACCGCCTCGGGTTGGTGAGCACCAAGACCCCGGACCAGACCGAAGCAGAGCTTGTGAAGTTGGTGCCCAAGAAGTACTGGCTGGATCTTAATGAGCTGTTCGTGAGGTTCGGGCAGGACATCTGCAGGTCTGTGGGTCCAAAATGCGGCGAATGTGATTTCAGCTCTTTCTGTCTGCATTACAAAGAACTCGGAAAAAAAGTCAGCTAATCTTCTCTTTGCTCTTCTTCATTGTCGCTCTCGGCCTCTTCGATGATCTCTATCTCTTCTTTCTCGCCGACCATCCTGGCCAGTGCCTTCACCTTGTCGTCCTTTTTCATGCGCATGACCTTGACACCCTGGGTCGCTCTCCCCATGACCCGAATGCCTTCCACCGGGATCCTGATTATCATTCCCTTGACGCTGGTGATTATGAGCTCGTCGTCCTCCTTCACATGTCTGATGGCCACCACGGGACCGTTCTTTTCCACTATCCTGAGGTTTATGACACCCATCGCTCCACGTTTTGTCTTTCTGTAATCGCCGACCCTGGACCTTTTTCCATAGCCCTTCACCGTGACCGTCAACATCACGGATTCGGGCTCCACCACGGCCATGCCGATCACCCTATCATTCTTCTTCTTCAGCCTCGCCCCTATGACCCCCATCGAGTACCTGCCCGTGGACCGGACCTGGGTCTCGGAGAACCTCACCGCCATTCCCTGCCTTGTACCTATCATGACCTCTTTGGTCCCGTCCGAGAGCTTAACGTCCACGAGTTCGTCCCCTGGCCTGAGCCTTATCGCCCATATTCCGGTGACCCTTGGTCTGCTGTACGCCGACAGCTTTGTCTTCTTTATCAATCCCTTCTTGGTCGCGAAAAGAAGGAACCTGTCATCATCGAACTCATCGATGGGTATCATCTCTGAGATGGTCTCTCCATTTTCCAGACGGGGTATCATGTTGATTATCGGCTTTCCTTTGGCATGTCTCCCGCCCGCTGGAAGTTGCCACGCCTTCAACCAGTGGACCCTGCCCTTGTTGGTGAAGAACAAGATGTAATCGTGCGAGGATGTGACGAACAGGTCAACGACGAAGTCCTCTTCCTTGGTCCCCATCCCGATCAGACCGACGCCGCCTCTCCTCTGCTGCCGATAGGTGTCGCACGGCAGTCTCTTAATGTAGCCAGTGTTCGTGATCGTGACAACGACGTCCTCCACCGGGATGAGGTCCTCGATGTCGAAGTCGTCCGCGTGCTCGACTATCTCGGTCCTCCGCTCATCCCCGTACTTCTCCTTGATCTCCGTTAGCTCTTCCTTTATTAGCTCGTGGATCTTCTCGTCACTGGCAAGTATCTCTTCCAGCTCCTCTATCTTCTTCTCGAGCTCCTTCTCCTCGTCCCTCAGAGCCTGAAGTTCGATTCCCGTGAGCTTCTGGAGCCTCATTTCCAGGATCGCCTTCGCCTGCTCCTCTGACAGCAGGTATGTCTTTATGAGACCGTTCCTGGCCTCTTCAGCGGTCTGTGAATGTCTGATCAACCGAATGACATCGTCAAGATGGTCGACGGCGGTGATGAGTCCCTCGGTTATGTGAAGTCTGTGCTTCGCCTTCTTCAGATCGAACTCGGTCCTTCTTCTGATGACCTCTTCCCTGAATCTCAGGAACTCGGTTATGGAGGTCTTGATGTCCAGGACCTTCGGTTCCCCGTCCACAATGGCCAGGTTGATCATTCCAAAGGTGGATTCCATGGCCGTGTGCTTGTACAGCTGGTTGAGTATCACATCCTCCAGTATGCCCCTCCTCAGGTCGATGACGATCCTCATCCCATCCTTGTCGCTCTCGTCCCTGAGGTCGGTGATTCCGTCGATCTTCTTGTCCCTCACCAGATGAGCAATCTTCTCGATCAGCTTCGCCTTGTTCACCATGTAAGGTATCTCGGTGACTATGATCCTCTGGGGTCCTTTGCCTTCTCTTCGATCTTCACCCTCGCTCTGACCCTGATCCGACCCCTTCCGGTGTGGTAGGCCTCCACTACGCCTCTTCTGCCGTAGATGATGCCACCAGTCGGGAAGTCAGGTCCTTTCAGGATGTCCATAAGTTCCGTAACATCAATGTCTGGATTGTCAATGATCTCGATCGTTGCATCGACTAATTCTCCCATATTGTGTGGAGGTATATTGGTGGCCATTCCAACCGCTATTCCGCTGGAGCCGTTTGCCAGAAGGTTGGGGAATTTCGCCGGAAGGACCGTTGGCTCCTGCAATGAACCGTCGAAGTTATCCATGAGGTCCACGGTGTCCTTGTCGATGTCAGCCAACAATTCGCCTGCTATCTTGGCCAACCTGCACTCGGTGTATCTCATGGCCGCCGGTGGGTCCCCGTCAACGCTACCCATGTTTCCTTGGCCGTCGATAAGCATATAGCGCATCGAAAAGTCCTGGGCCATTCTAGTCAACGCGTCGTAGACCGCCATATCGCCGTGAGGGTGGTACTTGCCCAACACCTCTCCGACCACCCTGGCGGACTTCTTGTGGGGCTTGGTCTTATCCAGACCCAGGTCCCTCATCGCGTAAAGAATTCGTTTGTGGACCGGCTTGAGTCCATCCCTGACATCCGGCAGGGCCCTGCCCACGATCACACTCATGGCGTAATCGATGTATGACGTCTCCATCTCGGCCTCGATGGGCCTTGGGAAGATTCTGCCTTCTTCTTTGATATCTTCCAAAAGATCACCTATATATCCAGGTTGACCACTTCTTTCGCGTGGGCCTCAATGAACTCCCTTCTTGGCTCGACCGCTTCCCCCATCAGTATGTTGAACAACTGGTCGGCCCTCACTGCGTCTTCAACCGTCACCCTTTTCAACATCCTCTTCTCCGGGTCCATGGTCGTCTCCCACAGTTGGTGTGGGTTCATCTCCCCCAGACCCTTGTACCTCTGTATGCGAATACCCCTTCCGTCATCTTTCAGGTATTCATCTTTCTCCTTCTCTGTGTAAGCGTACGTAATGGACTTCCCCTTTGACAACCGGTACAATGGAGGTTGTGCTATGTAGATATATCCAGCATCGATCAACGGTCTCATGAACCGGTAGAAGAATGTGAGCAGAAGTGTTCTGATATGGGATCCATCCACGTCCGCATCTGTGGTGATGATGATGTGGTGATATCTGGCCTTCTCGATGTCGAATTCTTCCTTGATGTTGGTTCCCAGTGCCGTTATGAGCGTCCTGATTTCTTCGTTCTTGAGTATCTTGTCCAGTCGAGCCTTCTCGACGTTGAGTATCTTGCCCTTGAGTGGCAGGATCGCTTGAAATATTCTGTCCCTACCCTGCTTTGCAGATCCTCCCGCACTTGGACCCTCAACGATGAACAGTTCTGATTTTGCCGGATCCCTCTCGCTGCAATCCGCCAGTTTTCCAGGCAGGCTTAGCCCTTCCAGGAAGCCCTTTCTTCTGGTGAGTTCCCTTGCCTTCCTTGCCGCCGCCCGTGCCTGTGATGCCAGGATCGATTTCCCTATGGCGATCTTGCCCACTTTCGGGTTCTCCAGGAGGTACTCGCCGAGCTTCCTGTTGACTATCTTCTCCACGATGCCCTTGACCTCGCTGTTGCCAAGCTTCGTCTTGGTCTGTCCTTCGAACTGGGGCTCTGGAAGCCTGATGTTCAAAATGGCGGTCAGTCCCTCTCTCACATCTTCGCCTGACAGGGCTTGGTCACTGTCTTTGAGAAGTTTCTCTCCTCTCGCATAGTCATTCATGGTTCTTGTCAGGGCCGACTTGAAGCCCACCAAGTGCGTCCCGCCCTCGATCGTCCCGATGTTGTTCGCATAAGTGTGGACATTCTCGGCGTACGAGTCTGTGTATTGCATCGCAACCTCAACCTCCACGCCATTGGCTGAGCTGTCGAAGTAGATGGGATCGTCATGCAAGGCGGTTCTGTTGGCGTTGATGAACTTCACGAACTCGACTATGCCACCTTCATACTGGAACTCGTCCTGCTGGGGTTCTTCCCCCAACTTGCTGACTACGATCTTGACTCCCTTGTTCAGGAAAGCCAGTTCTCTCATCTTGCTCATAATGGTCGGATAGTCGAACGTGAGGTCCTCGAAGATCTCTGAATCAGGCATGAAGGTCACAGTGGTTCCAGTGTCCTCCGCGGTTCCAATTTCTTCCAGGTCACCTTGTGCTTCTCCTCTCTTGAATTCCTGTGCGTACAACTTCCCGTCTCTCCTGACCTCGACCCTCAGCCTCTCGGAGAGGGCGTTCACGACGGAAACCCCGACCCCGTGCAAGCCTCCAGATACCTTGTACGTCTTGTCGTCGAACTTCGCGCCGGCATGAAGTTTGGTCATCACGATTTCCACGCCGGACTTCTTGAACTTTGGGTGTATGCCCACCGGGATCCCGCTTCCGTTGTCCACGACCGTTACGCTTCCGTCCTCGTTCAATGTGACTAGGATCTCGTCGCAGTTGCCCGCCATGGCCTCGTCTACGCTGTTGTCCACGACCTCGTATACAAGGTGATGAAGGCCTTTCGCGTCCGTGCTCCCGATGTACATGCTCGGCCTTTTTCGGACTGGTTGAAGCCCCTCGAGAACCTCGATTTTTGAGACATCGTAAGTGGTATCTTCTGCCATCTAAATCCTCATGGATTTCACAGGGAGCGCATCCCGATTTTTCTGCAGTTAGGAGAATGTCCTTTGAGTATATAACAATTTACACGTATCCAGATAGGAAAAAAACGCCCCCAAAACGTATGGCTATCCAAATGGGAAATGCTTAAATACTAGAGGCAGGCGAAATCACAGGCCGGTTTGGTGACCATGCTGATCGTGCTCAATGCCGTCGGCCTGCCGTTGGAATACATCGGCCTGATTCTTTCGGTTGACTGGCTGCTCGACCGTTTCCGCACGGCGGTCAACGTGTTCGGCGATTCCATCGGCGCAGCCGTCGTGGAAAAGGTGATTCCCAAAGACGCATGAACGCGATCCCAAGC
>JAZGCT010000048.1:0-2693 GCA_036477085.1 Thermoplasmata archaeon
ACTAAGAGAGGATGCTGGAGAGATAGAGGCTTCGCTGGACGGAAAGCTTCCGGACCTGATCGAACTTGAGGACGTCAAAGGGGATCTGCATGTTCACACGGACTGGAGCGATGGGGGGAAGAGCATCCAAGGTATGGCAGAGGCCGCCAAGGCCCAGGGAAGAGAATACATCGCCATAACGGACCATTCCAAATCACTGAAGATAGCGAACGGACTTTCCGAGGAAGAGCTTGAACTGCAGATCAAGGAGGTAAGGAAGGTCGACGGGAAGATGAAAGACTTCAAGATCCTCACGGGAATCGAGGCGGACATAAAGGACAACGGAGAACTGGACCTGGAAGACTCGATCCTAAAGGAATTGGATGTGGTTGTGGGAGCAGTACATTCCAAGTTCTCGATGCTAGAAAGGCAGATGACCGAGAGGATAGTGGAGGCGATGAGGAACGAGAACATGGACATACTCGCGCATCCGACCGGACGTCTCATAGGCAGGAGGGACCCTTACGAACTGGACATGGAAGAGATAATGGATGAGGCGGCTGAAACTAGAACGGCACTTGAGATCAACTGCCTCCCGGACAGGCTGGACCTCAACGGGCCACACGTAAGAATGGCAAAGGAGGCTGGGGCGAAGATATCATTGGGCACGGATACCCACAGCACCCATAATCTGCAATTCATCAAATTCGGGGTGGGAATGGCGAGACGTGGATGGCTGGAGAAGGAGGATGTTCTAAACACGATGACCGCTGAAGAGCTCAGAGTATATCTCAGGTAGAGAGTGAATGCCTTGACCAAGAAGGACGAACTCAGGAAGATCGCGACTAGGGTCAGACGGTGCAGAAAATGTCATCTGGCGAAAAGCAGGACCCACGCGGTACCTGGTGAGGGGGCATCCAACGCTAAGATGATACTCGTCGGGGAGGCTCCGGGAAAATCGGAGGATGAGCAGGGCAGGCCGTTCGTGGGGTATGCTGGGAGGATACTAGATGAGGCACTGGAAGCGGCAGGTCTGAAGAGGGACCAGGTCTTCATCACGAGCGTATTGAAGTGCAGACCGCCAGAGAACAGGAATCCGAAGACCGACGAGATCGAAGCATGCGCACCCCACTTGGAGAGCCAGATCAGCACGATATCCCCGAAGGTCCTCGTTGCTCTCGGAAGATTTGGTGCCAAAGGCCTTATCGGTACCATGCACAAGATAGCAGAACTGAGGGGTAAGGAACTGGATCACAATGGAGTGCCAATATTGGTGACGTACCATCCGGCTGCCATCATCTACAATCGTGGCTTGCAGAAAGAGATGGTCACGGACCTTAAGAGGGCCAAGCGTCTAGCCTCCAAATAGAATATCTAGCTGAACTCGTGCGATCCAAAACGGGACGGTCATTCACGAAATCCCTTCAGAACATCAATATCAGAACTGATAATAGAAAGCCAAAGTATCTTATGCCGATGTCAATCTCGACTCCCCGAGGTGGGAAATTGACAGAATCAACAGGACTACCAACAGAACTCGTGAACTTCTTCAAAGGCCCCGGCGGTCATTCGTTGATCGTCAAAGGGCTAGCAGGTACTGGAAAGACCACTTTTGCGTTGCAACTGGCCGAGGAGCTGGACAGCATCACTAAGAGCCATTACATCTCAGTAAGGGTCTCAGACGAATCGCTGTACAACCAATTCCCATGGCTGAGGAAGAAGCTGGCGAAGAAAGAGAAACTGAAGATGGCCAAGAGCTACGCAAAGACGCTCACCTCGAACTACGTTCATCAGGAGAAGGACACTGGTGTGGCTCTGGAAGTGAGGATCAGAACGGCCCAGCAGTTGTATCAGTCCCTGGAAGGTACATCCTTGGACGGTCAGAAAGTGAACCGCCAAGAGCTGCAGAAACTGGAAGGGAGGATCGAGATGGGGGAGGAAGGCATGGACGAGGACTTCGGCGGACTTGGGGAAGGTTCATTCCTTGAGGACGCTATAATCTTCGACCTTGGATCGGATCTCCCAGAGATAGATCTGGCATATGACACGGTCGAGCAGACACTTCCGGACAAGACGCTGGTCCTGATCGATAGCATTGATGCTCTCAGCCAGAGATATGGCGTTCATTCATCAAAGCTCATCAACACACTCCAGAAGGACCTAGTGGAGCAATCACAGGCGGATGTTCTCTACATCCTGGAGACCGGTATGGACAACAAGCTTGACTATCTGGGAGATGGTGTGATCTCCTTCGCCAAGGAGGAGCACAAGGGACGAAGGTTGAGAGTCCTGAACATTGAGAAACTGAGAGGGGCCGAGATCACGCAGCACAAGTACATTTACACTCTGAAGGACGGACGGCTGAAGACCTTCGCGTTCAGGCAGGAAGAGATGCCCGCGGAGATGAAGCCCTGGAAGGCTGTCCAAGATATCTCAGAGGATGTCGTCTCCACTGGAAACGAGGAGCTGGATCAGCTCATAGGCGGAGTGAAGAAGGGATCCATAATAGCGATAGAAGTGGGTGGAAACGTTCCAAGCTACTACATCGACAACATCAAGGCAGGGATCATATCCAACTTCGCTGCTCAGAAGAGGGGAGTGGCCTTCTTGCCATCCAAAAGAGCTCCTGCGGAGATCGTGGCAGGTCAGATAGCACCATACCTGGGAGAGGAAGTGTACAACAAGTACGTCAGGGTCTTTGAGGCGTTACAACT
>JAZGCT010000049.1:0-2529 GCA_036477085.1 Thermoplasmata archaeon
GAGGGGGATCAAGGTATTGCGTCCCGAACCGACACCACCAAGACCGTGAGCTTTCAAGTGGACCAGATGACGGACGATCTTCCTGCTCAATGGAACAACATCGACCCCTCCACCGAAGCTCCTGAAGGAATGCTTTATGTGGACTTCAATCCAGATGGACTTGGAGACGGGGATCTGGGCTACGACCCAGGAGACATCCAAGGAAAGCACTACACCGACCTGCTGACCTTCAGCGAGAGACCCTTCGAGACGAAATGGAACCTATCGGTCCTCGGTCGGGTTCCGATACACCTCAGGACAAATGAGCCGACCCTTCTGGGACCGGGCGGCCATAGTTCGATTTGGTTGAACCGATCCATCGAGATCAACTTCTCCACCACGATCGTCGTGTACACAGGCTGGGAACTTGAGGGAGTGGATTATGACAACACCAATGAACTCCTCGCCGACATAATGGATTTCCTGAACATCGTCTGGGAGACCATCAAAGAACCGTTGATGGACCTCGTGGACTACTTCCAGATGCTCTCGGATTTCTTCAGGGAGATTCTGAGAACCTTGCTGGACTACGGCTCGCAGGTTACCCGAGCCATCGCAGATGCGACAGATATTGCGCTCTCCCTATTGCAGACCTTCCTATCGGAAGTCCTGACAGTTGCCTCTGATGTCATGATGGACTTCTTGAAGGACTTCGGTTTAGAACATTTCTTCATTGAATTCGCGGGCTTCACATTCGAGATCAAGTTGACCGACGGCAGGGAAAAGAAGGAATGCCAGTGTGGTATGTGGGTAAGGGCTAGAGGAGACCTGACGGGCTTCGATCTAGATTTCACAACTTACCTTATCGAGTTCGAAGAACCCGTTGAGGGCATGGAGCGGTACCTGATAATCGACGGGTCAGTGGGGTTCGGTCAGGGCGGACTCGCAAATGTTACCATCGACCCATTCATACTCATTCATCCCTACATGGTGGAGGTTCACGCGACCGATCTGAACGCCGGGGGAGACGGATGGGCGCTTGATCTGTACACTCCGGAACTGGACATATACAAGAACTCGGGGACCAGTTTGAGCGAGACCATTGGTTTTGTTCCCACCATTCCAATTCCCATGCTCGGTGTGGAGGTCGGTGTTGATTTCGGGGTCGATGTGAAGCACAAAGCACCCGGTCCAGGGTCTCCGCCTTTCGATTTCAAGTTGGCGATGCACGGGATGTTGAGGGAGAGCTTCATCGAGGCCTGGCAGGAGATCGGGATCCCCCTCTCTACTGATGATCTGAGCGCCTTCATTGAGACCGCGATAAGCAGGTTCATTGACAAGCTTACGAGCAAACTGGAGGAGACCATCCTCGAGGTAGTGATCTATGTTGACCTGGCTGTAAGTGCTATGGGAAGCGGAGGTGCGGTCGGTGGAGGGTTCAGGATAGGCTTCGTTGTGGACCGGGTCGTTCTCTTTGAGCTTCTTCATTGGTTCATTGATACCGTTGAAGTATTCGTTGCCAACCTCCACAATCCCTTTGGCCAATCTCCATATCCTTCCTTACCGAATGGGTTGCCCGAGCATCTCGGAGTCCGTTTAGAGGTGTACTTCGGTGTGGGTTATCCTAAAATGCTCAGGATGCTATCGTCAGACCAATCTCTCAAGAAGATGGACTTGGCTGTTTCCATCCAGCCCAATGTTCCCGCGCTCATGATGCTAGCAGGCGTTGACTGGGGCAGATGGAAGATTGATTTTGGGGTATATCTCGAGAACTTCCCTCTGAGCTCTCTGGGTAATGCTGTGACTCTAAGCAAGGGATCCGTTGTCGATTTATACATCATTCAGGGTCAGATTTATGAGGTGTGCGGTTCGTGTCGATAGAAACCTTTAATCACAATGGAACCAATGTGTATAATGTGGACATTATGAAACCGATATATGTATCCAAGATAACCTCGGCAGGTCAACTGTCCATTCCCAAGGAGGTCAGGAAGAGCCTTGGCCTTGGAGAGGAATACATCATCTTGGAACCAATAGGCGACGTGATAGTACTGCGAAGGATCAAGACCATGAAAGAAGAGCTCTTCGATTACTTCGAGCGCGAGACAAAGGCCAGAGGGATCACCAAGAAGGACATGGAGAAAGCTCTCAAATCGGCCAGGAAAGAGATCTTCGAGGAAATCTTCCATGAAAGAGCATAGCTACTTCCTGGACTCGAACGTGATTGTTTCTGGTATTGCATGGGATGGGAATGAGAGAAGATTGCTTGAAATGGGCATGTCTCAGAAGATTGAGCTGGTCACCTGTTCATACGCTCTGCGTGAGATAGAGAGGGTTCTGTCCAAGTTTGGATATTCACTGGCAATGATAATCGATGAACTCCTCCATCTTCGGGCGTTCATACGGATCGTGGACCCGACGGAAGATGAGATTCGGGAGCGCTGGAACGCGTTACCAGATAAATCCGATGTTCCTGTTCTAACCGCCATCATTAAATCGGGATGCATTTTCGTTACTGGTGACAAGAAACTGAGGAAGAATGCGGCCAAA
>JAZGCT010000005.1:0-2800 GCA_036477085.1 Thermoplasmata archaeon
CTCACGTGGCAGAATTATAGTGGGCCGTCCTGGTTTCCTTGACCTCTGTGCCATCTCAAAAGTGAACATCATCCCTAGTTAATATTCATTTCTATTTGCATAGAATCGGACATACTTGGAACCGAACAAAAGGCCTACATATTGAATTCTCACGAGGGAGATAAATCACCCCCTCACGCTACCCTGAGTCCCACTTTTACGTAGCCATTTCTCCAACTCCGTCAGGTCAGAGTCCGTCGGCTGTTCATAAGCATAGAGGAACTTCCAGAAGTCGATAAACGCACTTTTGGGCACATAGAATCGGTGAGAGTCTGGGTTCTCAACCAGGACATCTTCAGCTAGGAAGTCCAAGCTGTCACCGGCATCTCTAGCCCACGTGAGAATCTCAGCACGCCTAGGAAGCATCGCGTCGTTGTTCCAGTTCTTGATGTCGACAACAACGAGCTTACCCTCCTTGTGACACTTTACCGTGGCACCCATCAGCCAGCCTCCAGGCCCTTAAACCTCAGAGGCTCAGTTTCGAGTAGAAGGAGCTTGTCCTCCAGTTCCTTGGCTAGTTCCTCGTCATCACCCTCGAGAAGCTCTGGGGCGTACTCCGGGAGTTCCTCAGAATCTATGTATCGCCACAGGTGGATTGTGTCCCTCAAGGATGCCTTGAAATGGAGGACTGGTCCAAAGTAAGAGCTAACCTTACGCAACTCTTCGTAGGGGATGTCCTCAGGACTTTCAATTTCCACGGTATTCTTTGACATCTCCAACCATCCGAGAACAGGCTTCCCCTGGCACCGTGACAGGATTTCGGTCAACACATCAGGCACTATCTTTCCGGGTCCTAGGGTTATTTCGACCCCTCCGTCATCCCCGCGCTTCATCATCATCCATTTCATCTTCTCTACTTCGGTTTCGAGCATCATTCCGCCTCCTGGGATATCTTGAGGGCGCCAACCATCTTGCCTAACCAATTATCCATTCGTGGGGAGCCTACCTCAGGTGCAACGTATTCCCGTCGAAACAGCAACCCTGCAAGCATCCCGTTGCCTTGCTCCTTGATGATGTCAAGGAACTCAGCGGCCAAGTCCTTCCGTAGGAAGGCAGGGCCGAGAATGTGATAGGTGTATTCCGCACCTGGTCCGGTGACATTATACATCCACCCACCAGGCACTCCTTTCACAAGGTAGAGTCCGGAACCTGAGACTTCTCTCCAATCCTCCCCACGTTTCTCTGCCGCTCGGATGTCATCCTGTGCTGCACCTGCTGCCTCTGGGAACTCCTTGCAGAAGACCAACATCCCCTGGTCCGCTGCCTCTTTCTCTCTAAGCCCTTCGTCCTCTTCTAACGGCACTTTCTTTTCCATGATTCAGCCTCCAATGCTACAGCTTAAATCGGCGGAACCTATCATCCAATTCCGGTGACAAAAACCACCGAGCGAGGCGGAAGACCCTCCGTCGAAACCGACCACGTAGCCCAGAGAGTACGGGAGATACTCGAAGAGAATGGAGAACAGGCTCTCGACCGGCTTCGTCCCGTTCTTCGCTTATCTTCCAATCAGCTGGTCAAGTTCTATAAAGAGACGCAAGAAACCACGGAGCGAACAGCCAAGCGACACATCTACGGGTTGACGGAACGTCTGGTATACTACCGTATCGAAAAGGTCAAGAAAGGGTACCGTGTTTTCTATCAGATACCGGCCCCGGAAGAGGTCGTTAAGCAGTTCGGTGAGCTGGTCGAACTCTTGGACCGCGAAGAGAAGGAACGGTTGCGCGAGGAAATCGAAGACCTCCATTGGACTCTAGAAGGCGTTAAAGAGATGGCGAGAATCCTCGCCGAGAGACCAACCTCCAAGTAGTATGGACCTGAGGGGGGCCCCTCCCCAGCTCCCCTAGAGGCCTACCAACGACGGGTTCGTACCGACGGGGGCACTTTGATATCACCTCGCGCGGGACGATGTAGCATTAACCTTGAAGTGCTACGAGGGCATCAGACGGGAGGAGAGGCACTTATCACATCGCTCGAATCGACGTCAAAACCTCGCGGAGGACATGCCTGCAAATGATAAGAATGCAATTTCCAACTTTGAGCCAATGAATCTCGTCTATCGGGACAGGATTGTCAATCATTTCCTGGTAGTAGCCACCAATTCTCAGCTGCTTCGCCTTGACCTCTCTTGGCTTTCCTAGCTCTCTGTCATGGGATTCGTGATGGCGCAGCTCTTTGACCACTCGAAGGAGAGGTGAGACATCCTTCAAGGCGACTGTATTAATGCGCTGCCCTCTTTCTGAAGCCTCGTAGAGGAGCTTGGTTAGGCCGACCGCAAGCCCCCCCACTTGCTCCCTAGTAACTGGTGGACTATCAGGAAGGGTTGCTCCGATTTTTACAGTTGAAGCTGTGAGATCAAAGATGATGGATATGGGGCATCGGGCACTCTGTTGTGATGAAAGATTGCACTCACCGATCAGGTTGAACAGTTCCCTACCCAGTGTTCCGAAGGTTTGCTTCAAATTTCCTGCCTCGTCCTCACTGCGAATTCGCTGGAAACCTTCCTGAAGCTCTTCCATGAGTCGCCTTCCTTGTACATCGGAATCAACGGGCTCCGGGTCTCTGGGGAGCAGCCAATATCCTCTGTCGTCGAAGATGATAGCCCCGATTGAATCCTGCTTCCAATCAAGGTCCATCACTGAAGGTCGGAGGACTTCCGCTCCCTCAAGGAACACCTCAGGATCGATTTCATCTAATCTTTTCCAGTTCTTGGTGTCCTTGCCCCCCCTTGATGTCAGGAATGGTCGAGTTAGCCAGACCTTAA
>JAZGCT010000050.1:0-3443 GCA_036477085.1 Thermoplasmata archaeon
GTTATGGAATGCCACAGATCGCTGCAATTCTGGCTCAGAAGCTGTATTCTCCCAATATCTGTCAAGTGTACGAGTATGGAGCAATTGGACCTGAGGTCGCTACTCCGTTCAAGAGGAACATGATGGCGGATGCGAGGAACAGCTACCGATCTTTCTCGTGGATGTCCATGAACCGGATGATGGCTCAGGCCCAGATGGGATATATCGACTATGGATTCCTCGGAGCGGCTCAGATCGACAAGTACGGGAACATCAACTCGACCATCATCGGCAAGGATTATGAACGGCCAAAGAAGAGGTTCACTGGCAGTGGTGGAGGAAATGAGGTCGCTTCCTTGTGCTGGAAGACGATCGTGCTGATGCAGCATGAGAAGAGGAGGTTCTTGGAGCGGGTGGATTTCATTACCTCTCCTGGTTATCTGGATGGCCCTGGTTCAAGAGAGAAGGCGGGACTTCCGAGAGATAGTGGGCCCCACAGGGTCGTGTCGTCAAAGGCCCTCTTCGATTTTGATGAGGAGACCAAAGTGATGCGGTTGATCGGGCTGTGTCTTGGAGTCACTAAAGAGGACGTTCTGGAGAACATGGAGTTTGAGCCCGTTGTGGCGGATGAGCTTGAACAACTGGGACCACCGACAGAAGATGAGCTCAAGATTCTGAGAGAGGAGATAGATCCGGATAGAGTTGTGATTGGACGGGTTGACTAGCTACACAATCCCATCCTTTCTCAATCGATCGATTTCCTCCTGCCCAAGACCTACGACTTTTCTCAACATCTCATCCGTGTGCTCCCCAATCTCAGGTGAAAACCGATACTCCTGCTCCATATCTTCCGCCTTCACTGGATTCCCTAGCATTTCTGTTTCGCCCCCCTCAGGAATCTCGACCTCCACGACCATATCCCGATGTCTCAGTTGCACATCTTGCAGAACCTTGTCCATTGTGTTCAGAGCGCCGCACGGAATCCTCTCCTTCCCGAGGATTTCCACCCACTCATCGGTCGTCTTTGCCATGAGCTTCTCTTCTATCATTGGATTGAGAACATCACGGTTCTTGCTCCTGTCATTGTTGGTGACGAACCTCTGATCATTCGCCAAATCTGACATGTCCAGTATCTTGCAGAAGTTCTTCCAGAATCTCTCGGTGAAGATGGCAATTGTGATCCAACCATCTGAAGTCTTGTAAGCTCCGTAGGGAACAACGGAGATGTGACCTGACCCTATCTGCTCCGGTATTGGAGACCCTGCCACCAGGTATTGAGCAACGTAAGTGTGAAGCGAGACTATACTGTCCAGCAAACCGATGTCCAGCTTGGAACCCTCACCTGTCTTCTCTCTCTTGTACAGTGCCGAGGAGATTGCATAAGCAGCCATTAGCGCTCCAGCCAGATCTCCCATTGGCAACCCCATCCTGACAGGAGGTCTTCCTGGTTCTCCCGTATATGACATCGCACCAGACATTGCCTGGAGCGTTAGGTCGAATGCAGGCCAATCGGCATAAGGGCCGTCAGGTCCAAACGCCGTGATGGAACAGGAGATTATCTTCGGGTTGTGTTTCTTCACCTCTTCGTAGCTTGCACCCAGCTTCTGCAAAGTCGCAGGTCTAAGATTATCCAACACTACATCCGACTTCTTCACAAGTTCGTAGAATATCTCCTTCCCCCTCTCGGACTTGAGGTTCAACGTAACGCTCTTCTTGTTCCTGTTTATGCTGAGGAAATAGGCGCTCTGGCCACCTATCTTGTAGATGCCCATCTGCCTGATCCTGTCCCCTTCGCCAGGGCTTTCAATCTTGATTACTTCTGCTCCCAGATCCGCGAGTAGCATCGTGCAATAGGGCCCAGCCAGCATTTGGGACATATCGAGTATCCTGACTCCATCCAAAAGCGGTTTCATCCTACAACCTCACAGGTTCCTTGAACTCCCCATAGACCTCTTTCATTGTTGCGGTGATCTCTCCGACCGTGGCATAAACTCTGACAGCATCGATTACCGTATCCATCAGGTTATCTTCAGCTTCCGCAGCCATCTTCAGTTCCTTGAGAGCTTTGGAGACCTTCGAGTCATCCCTCTCCTTCTTCGCCTTCTTGAGTCTCTTGATCTGCTTCTCGGCTTCCTCTGACTTGTAATCGTGGAACTCGATCTCCCTCTCTTCCTCCTCCATCTGGTACTTGTTCACGCCCACTCTAATGATCTTGCCTTCTTGGATGCCCTTCTCCAGTAGGAAAGCCTGCTTTGCCACTTCGTTCTGGATATATCCATCTGCAACGGCCTTGACTATCCCGCCTTTCTTCTCCACCTTGTCCATCATCTCACGGATGAGCTTCTCCAGTTCACACGTCAAACTCTCGATGTAATATGAGCCAGCCAGCGGGTCCACAGTGTCCCGTAAACCCATTTCATAGAGGAGTATCTGCATCGTCCTGAGAGAGATCAGGGCCGCCTTCTCGGAAGGTATGGTGTAGGCTTCGTCGTAGGAGCACAATGCCATGGTCTGGGTTCCGCTGAGTGCCGATATCAGAGCGTAGTATGCACCTCTCACGATATTGTTCTCCGGCTGCTCGATCGTTAATCCACCACCGCCTCCACCGGCGATCATCTTCATCTGCATCGATTTCGGGTCCTTGGCACCCAGGTCGTCCTTCACTATCCTCGCCCACAGTCTCCTCGCCGCCCTGAACTTCGCTATCTGCTCGAAGAGGTTACCATGAATATCGAAGTTGAACGAGAATCTCGGAACGAAATCATCCACATCCAATCCCCTGTCCAGAACATGTTGGATGTAGGCCTTCGCAATCAGAAACGCATACGCGATCTCTTGTACCGGATTTGCCCCAGACTCCCTGATGTGGTAACCGCAAACGCTAACTGGATAGTATTTAGGCGCGTTCTTGGAGCAATACTCTATCGTGTCCCCAATCAGTTTGATGGATGGTTCTACAGGGAAGACCCAGGTCCCCCTTCCGATGTACTCCTTGAGGATATCATTCTGCAAGGTGCCTCTGACCTCATTCGCCGGAACACCCTGCTTCTCTGCGACCGTCATGTACATTGCCAGCATTATCGGCGCCATCGAATTGATCGTCAACGAAGTGCTGATCTTGTCTATCGGTATCCCCTTGAACGCATCCTCCATGTCCTTCAGAGTGTCAATGGCCATGCCAACTCTGCCCACCTCCCCCTCCGCCAGCGGGTCATCAGAGTCTAACCCACATTGAGTAGGCAAATCAAAAGCAACATTCAATCCGGTCTGCCCCTGCTTGATGAGATACTTGAACCTCTTGTTGGTCTCCTTGGCGGTCGCAAATCCAGAGTACTGCCTCATGGTGAACGGCCGGAACCGGTACATGTACTTGTGAATCCCACGCGTGAACGGATACTCCCCTGGCTGACCTATGTCCTTCTCGTAATCTATGTCCTTGACATCCTCCGGTCCATAGACCGGCT